>CALXMZ010000016.1 GCA_944389645.1 uncultured Alphaproteobacteria bacterium | reverse complement strand
GTTGGTAGCTACATGAATCCACCTTTGGTTCTTACTGCAAAAACCAAAGGAGTGAATTATGCAAAGAACAGCAGAAGCGGTGTCATTGGGACACCCAGATAAAGTTGCCGATTACATTTCCAGTTACATTTTGGATCGGTTAATTGAGCAAGATCCACAGGTCAAATATGCCGTTGAAGTCTTAATAAAAGACAACAATGTCGTCCTTGGTGGCGAAGTTACCACCTCTGCCCCACTTGGTAATTTGACCGACTATGTTAAGGCCGCCATTGCCGAAATCGGGTACAATGACCGATACGCATCAATATGGGGCGATTTGGCCATTAACCCAGCGCAAATAAAGGTTACCAATTTAATTGGCGTACAATCCGCAGATATCAATCGTGGTGTTGTTGCCGATGGCTGGGGCGATCAAGGTGTGTTTGTTGGCTATGCCTGCCAAGGCGAAGGAAAGATAAATCGGGAATTATATTTGGCCCGAAAGTTGAACAAAGCCCTGTACGATAAAGCCCGTCAATCTGATAATCTCGGCATAGATATCAAGACACAAATCACATTGAACGACGACAAGATTGAAACCACTATTGTGGCAATCCCGATGTTAAAGGACGAAGACCTGACCGACTTTATCATTGAAACATTGGGCGAAAAGCCAGCGCACATTATCATAAATGGTACTGGACGTTATACATATCATGGTTCCATAGCAGACTGTGGCATTACAGGACGAAAATTGGCATGTGACTTTTATTCAACCGCATGTCCGATTGGTGGTGGCAGCCCATGGACAAAGGATGCTAGCAAGGCAGATTTGACCCTTAATGTGTATGCTCGTATCCTGGCGTGCGAAAATCTGGCCGACAACGACGAATGTTTTGTTTACCTGTCTTCGTGCATTGGGCGTGCCGAACTGCCAAGCGGCCTGATAAAAACGGTTAAAAACAGCATTGTTTCCTATCGTGATCTGTGGTGCAATCAAAAACCAAGTAACTTGATAAAAGCATACGGTTTAGATAAACCGATCTATGCAAAATTATGCGACAAAAGTATATCTGGTTTACAGAATTAAAAAAAGGTGCCACTTGGCACCTTTTATTATAAAAAATATAGAAAGCAAAGCATCAACACTAATCATCAGTTCCATCAGATATTGCTTCTTTTCATTAATCGTCATCAAGTGCAACATAGCCTATAACCCGCAGAAAATCAATAAAAATTAAACTTTATCAATTTCTATCAATCTTAATAAAAACGGACTGTTAATCCGTATGTCCTGGTTCGAGTCCAGTTGCCCGAGCCACAGATTTCCGCAGATTTCTGCGGATTTTTTATTGTCTGTCTTCTACCCCGTTTTTATGCAAAATTGGATGAAAATGGCTCTAAATTGCTCTAGTTGTAGAACAAAAACACATATTTGATACACAGTAATATATACCATTACTGCTGAAATCATCTCTGAAATCACACAGATTTCATACTTGAAAAAAGCCCTTTTTGCCAGCGAACTATGGAACGCTATTCCGTCAGCCATAAAAATAAAACACACAAAAATCAAACAGTTATAAAAACACGATTTTTCCCTATGTGTCAAATATGTGTTTTTATTTTCGCACTTTTTATTTTTAAACAAATGACTGGACAAAGATGAAAGAATAAGCACAAATGCAACAACTTTTAAAGGGGGCGCATATGAACTTCAAACATTTTGATGATATTAAACCAAATCATCGTATGGTTTTTGCTATGTTATATTTTGCTGCTTGTCGATCCTTACACGAATTAGAATATACAGTACGTAAAGCCAACAAAGGTAAACTGAGTAAGGAACAGAAAAGACTCTTTCGACGTTTATATCATAAATTGATTCAAATGTGCGCCTTGTGGAAAAATAATAACATGAATTAAGATTTTTAAATAAGAGCCGATAAAATTATTCGTAAATATAATGTTGTTATGTATCAAATTGCTAATAACTATTGATAAAATTTGCAAAATATGCTATAATTCAAGGTAAGAAAAATTGGGGCTAATTATGAGATCACAAGATGATGTCTATTTTGCTAAAGTAAAGAATGATGATATTGTGTCTTTAAAGGATATGAAGATAACGGATGTTAGCAATCTCAAAGAGGAAACAAGGCCCACTTTGTATAGAGGGTTAAAATACTGGGGGAAAAAGCCACACAATATATGGCGAGATATAATTAAAAAAAATACAGTTGAGGGTGATGTTGTGTATGATCCTTTTGCAGGAACAGCTATAACATTTTTTGAGTCCATAAAGATAGGGAGAAAACCAGTTGTAGCCGACATAAATCCCTTAACTCTATTTTTGGTAAAACTATATTCTATCGATTATGACATAGATAAAATAAAACAAATAGCTTTGAATATAATAGCAAAAGCAAAAACAACAGACTTATATTTAAACAGTTTTGTAACGACCTGCTCTAGGTGTCACAAAAAAACAGACATTTACAATTATAGAGTTTTCGATACGATACCTGAAGAACATTCCTATAAGTGTAAATTTTGTGGCGCTACTATCACTGAAAAGGCACAATATGCAAATTGCAAAAGCAATGGTTTTAACCTTTGGAAACCTATTTTGGATATGGGGCAACTATCTAGTATTAACACATCATTTATTAAGAAAATTGGCGGAAAGAATATAACTAAATTATGGACAGATAGAAATATAGAGCTATTATCTTTTTTATTTGCTGAAATAAAAAAGATTAAAACGAAGGAAAAAGACGCCCTTATGTTCGCTTTTTTGCAAATGGTGCACTTGACCACAAAAATGTGCGCATTGCGAAGCAAAAAGTCTAATAGGCCTCTATCTACAAGTTGGGGTAGACCTGCTTTTTTGGCTCTAAATTCTTATATGGAACAAAATCCCATCATTCAATTTGAAAGAGCCGTATTTGGAAAAAATGGAGTGATAGAATGCCTATTATCAAGAAAAACATATTTGCCACAATACCGGTTCTCAACCGATCTAAAAGACCTAAATAATGTAGATGGAGTTGTACTTTTAAAGGACAGCAAAACTGTTGTTAAAGGCTTTAAACCACAACTAGTTATAACAGACCCTCCTTATGGTTCAACAATTCAATATGGAGAATTATCTGAAGTATGGAATATTTGGTTACAAAAATATGACCCTATTTATAAGGTCAACCTAGATAAGGAAATTATTATCAATAATAAACATTCTATTGAATCATACATAAAAAATATGACAAAGGTATTGCTGAACTGTAAATTGTTGTTGTATCCAGATGGCAAAATAATAATGACTTTTAACAGCAATTCTGATAGAGATTGGGAGGCATTGGATTTGGCCATAAAACAATCAGATTTAAAGGTCTTGCAAAAAATATATCAAAAAAATTGTCGGTCTAGCGAAGCCAATGTTGGCGCTATTGACGGAATAGGAATCTCTGATTTTTATTTATCTATAGGTAATGATATAGATGATGGAGTATTGTATGCAGCATAAAGAAAGTAAATATGATCCTAGGAACAAGTTAAATGATTTGAACGGTACAGAATGGCTAAAACTAACAAAGAGCTTTTTCTTTTCTGAAAAATGTGCAGATGACAAAGAAGCATTGAAGCATCCTGCACCATTTCTTATAAAAGACATAGAAAAGCTTATATCTTTTTTTACCAAATCTGATGCGGTAATTTTGGATCCTTTTATGGGGTCTGGCACAACGGCTATTGCAGCTCATAATTTACATAGATATGCTGTTGGTATAGATCTCAACCAAAAATATAAAGAATTGGCTTTAACACGTTTTAGCAAAAAATCAATGTATGAAAATAAAGATTTTGAGTATATTGTTGGGGATGCATTAACTGAATTAGATAAAATAGAGAGAGTAGATTACATTGTTACATCACCCCCATATCATAATATTCTGAAAAATAATTCTAAAGGTATACGAAAAGACGCCTCTGCAAAAGGCTTTAGGAACGGTTCCAGATTAGGTGTTGATTATTATTCGGATGATGAAAGAGATTTGGGCAACCAAAATTCATACCAGGATTTTTTAAAATTATTGAAGCAAATTATGCAAAAATGCTTTTTACATCTGAAACAAGGTAAATACTGTTCTCTAATAGTTAGTGATTTTACAGTAAATAAAAAAGAAGTATGTGTACAAGCCGACATTGTAAAACTAATGCAAGATATAGGCTTTGAATTTGTTGGTACTATTATTCTCTTACAAGATAATAAGCCTTTATACCCGTTTGGCTATCCTTATTCTTTTAAAATAAATCATATGCATCAAAATATAATAAATTTTAAAAAAACGAGTGAATAATGGGAAACATTATTGCAAATTATTATCGTGACTATGTTGGCTCTCTCAAAGGATTTGAAGAATTTCATAATCAGGTTTTAAACATGCCTAGAGACGATTTTGATTCGAATTATTTTAACAAATTACAAACATACGCATCATATTTGTTATTAATAAATAATACACCAGACGGTATGCTTGAGCATTCTTATAAGGATATAATGGATTTAATAAAAAAACAACTGTCAACTAATCATATTCACCCTATTTTTCCTGATGAGGAATTTGAAAATAGATATTTTGTTTATAATGATGTAAACAACCATTATGCAAAAGAAGGAAGAATGTTCCGACATGTTATGGAACATTGCTTGTTATGGGGAATGTTAAAAAATACAAATACCTCATTAAAGAAGATTATCGATTTTGATAGATGTGAAAGTTTTGTATCTTTAAAATCAGAATATTTGTCTGATTTTGTTGAGCATATTAGCCTAGATATAAATATAAAAAACAATGACTTTATACGCAACTTACGTGGTATAGCCAATATAAAACCCAACGCCAACTATCATCCAACCCTTGGCATATTAAAATATATGCAGAAGATAAATCGCCCTGTTACAGATTTTGAAGTTTCTATATTGTTGGGAAGAGTTGATAATTTACAAACAGAAGACCTTATTATAAAAAGAGCTTTAGATATAGGAACAAAATTTCAGTCAACGAATAGAAACGGCCAAAGACAAGAATTTTTTAGAGCCATGCACTGGGAAAATGAGCAAGAGCAATTATTTACATACGGTCAATCTCAACAACCATGGTTTAAATTTCAAACTTATTTGATTTGCCTGCAGAATTTTGGTTTAATTCACAAAAACAAAGTAACAAATAATTTAACTTTAACAGACGAAGCCTTAAAGCTACTTGGTAATTTACCTGCGTCTATCTTGGATTTGAACAGACTAATTAACAAGCTCAATTTGGATTCTGGATCTTTGTCTGATAAAACAATGAAGGATGTGTTAATCAAAGAAAATATTTCTACATTGTTGGAGCTCATTAAACAAGAAAAGTTCATCACACAGGTTAACATATTTTCATTGACCCACCCTATTATTAAAGAAGGGAAAAAATACAGGAACCAATTTATAGCAGAACTTGCAAAAATTCGAGAAAATTATACATGTCAGGCTGGGAGCATCACATTTGAAGGCCAAAACGGCAGGAATTATGTTGAAGCCCACCATATAATAGAATTTGCTAAAGGAGGTCCAGATATCTTAGAAAATTTAATAGTCATAGGACCAACGCCTCATACTCAATTACATAGGGGTTCTGACAGAGCTATTAAGGATATGTATATCAATTTGATGAGTCGTGGTGCTATAAACTATAGTTTATTTGAAAAAATGGTCGACAAATATCATTGTTTAACAAAATCAAATATAGATTTTCTTGTTTCTAAAGGGCTAATATCCTCAGACCAACAACGCGAACTATTATCAAAGCTCTGATTGATAACTACCTATCAAAGACATTTAATGTTTGTATATTTTGTGTCTGAAAGTTTTTACTGCTCAGAGCCATCAAATTTGCCCGGTTTTATGAGATTTTGTCTAATATGGAATTTCTTAAGCAAGTTTCTTTACCAAACGCTCATATTCCGCATTTATCTCTTTCATTTGTTCCGCACCACAAGGATTTACATCTGGATGATAAAGTTTACACAATGAATAATAAGCTTTTTTTATATCTTCTAATGTAGCCACCATTGTACAATAATTGTATAAAAAAACATATTTAAGGTTGCTTTTGATTGCTTTAAAAACTTTGAACAAAAACACACAGAAACACATAGAAATAGTACATAGCCGATGTTGTCACAAATAAAAAACCCAAGTTTTCTGCGGTTTTTAGTCATTTTTGAAAAAATTGTACAATTCACTGTTAATCCGTATGTCACTGGGTTAAAGCCCAGTTACCCAAGATACAATATCATAGTGCACTTTTATCTATCTGCGCCTTTCAAATACTTGTATTCGTATCAACTTTTGATATACCTCATAATCCCCACCACAGAAGTTTTCTGAATCTATTACGTCCGCTAAACCTGGCAACCCTAAACTTCTATATACACCTGCTTTTATACATGTGCTAAAACCTGTGTAAAACCATTTATTCGGGACAGGAAGTATTTTCCCACTCTTTTTATCACGACATACCATAGTTCCTGCATAACCTGTTTGACCCAAAAACTTAATACTTGGTTTAGCATATTTTGGATCTCGTATAACTTTACCTATATAAGGAACATCAGAATAAGGACTTATACTTAAAGATACAACCGCAACTAATTCATAACTTTTATTAAACCTAGCATCTTTTTTTAAAATATTTCTAAAATTATTGTAAATTATATTGTCTTCTTTTGATGCGGCAATGCCATTATTAAGACAACCTGTATCATAATCAAACCATTCTACAAATTGATAATTTGTTCCGAACAATTCTAGTATTTTATTGTCTGTTAAAGTTTCTTTTATTATAGCCATTGTATAAAAAACTACCCAAGAGAATCAGTAGCAAGATTTTACTGCTGATTCTTTTATATTACTAATTTAACTCTATCAACTCATATTTAGTTGTGCCTAACCCTATTGATTCTGCATACGGTAAAATATGTCGTCCCATCTGTCTGTCAATTCGTTCTTGTAATTTCTTTGCTCCTGGGGCTTTAGACGCATATATCATATCTACAAACGCTTGGTCATTAGCAACAGGGTCTGTTGATGCAACAATTCCCAAATCAGACATAACTGGATCCGTCTGGTGCGCATCGCAATCACAATCAACTGACAAAAAGTTCATAACTGTTATATATACAATCTGCTTGCCCTGCGAAGCAAAATAATCGCTAACTGATTTCGCCGCCTCTGCCATTGATTCTATAAAGGCTTGCTGTTCTGGTAAATTAGACCACAATATATCCGGGTCTTCTGTAAAACCTGCTGAATGAATATATGCTTTGCCGTTTCTTGACGCTATACCAATAGATTGATTCTTTAAACTCGCACCGAACCCTCCCATGGCATGCCCCTTGCCATGCGCTAAATTTAATATTGAATCATAATTATCCAAATGAGTCCCAACAAGGTTATATTTTAAATGCTTGCCATTGTGAACAGGTATTTTCTTTTCACCTTCTGCATCCATAATATCAACGTCCGCAAATTTAGTGAAACCATGTTCTTCGGCAACTTTCATATGATCTTCAACTGTGTTGCGCCTGCCTGCATATGCTGTATTACACTCAAGAATGGTGCCATTTAATTTCTGAACAAGGGGCCCTATTAAATCCGCCTTTAAATAACCGCGAGAACCTGCTTCGCCAGTCGAAACTTTTACCCCTACTTTACCCTTTAATTCTATACCAAGAGCATCGTATATTTTTATCAAATTTTCTGGACTAATGTCTTTCACATAATATACTTTTGCCCGCGTTTCAATTTTTCTTTCATCGGATGATTTCATTTTTATACCTATAATGCTTGTTATCAAACTAATAATTAATACAAAAAATAAAATTATATTAATTCTTTTTTGATTGTACTTCATAAGTTTTAACTCTTTATTAAAATTTGTTACAAAATTTCATTCAACATAAAAAATTATAAGACACGTTTAGTATATTGTCTAACATCTTTTATAAAATATATCAATGTAAATAATAAATATCACGAATAAAAACCAAATTTGACTTACCCATAAAAAACTTGACAAAAACAAAAAATAAGACATAAAATTCGTCAAGAGGTTAAAGTCATGAATTCTTTTCAAACACCGATAAATTATACAGTACATTTTTTCTTAACAAATTATTGCAATTCTTTCTGCCCCCATTGCCTTGTTGCTGCAGGCCCAAATGAAAAGAAAAATTTTCTACCACTTTCAGATATTTTATCTGAACCAATTTGAACAAGATCCTAAATTCTTAAAAATGGTAGGATTAAATGGCGGTGAAATTATGACAGCATACAAATACCATTCACCATCCTATATTCCTACAATAATTCAAGAATGCGTTAACAGAAATTACCGTGTAGATTTACGCACAAATGCTTTATGGACGGAAGATAATACAATTAATTCTATCATATGGAAAAGTTTATTTGATATAGATTTTTCAAAATATACCAATAAAATTTCTTTTTCGTTATCTATAGATAAATTCCATAATAATGAACTTGCCAATCAAAATTTAATATCTAAAATTTGCAATTCAAAATTACAAAAATACTTTGAAATAACAGCATATCTTATCCCCGACAATTTCGAAAGCACTCAGATAACATCAAATACATTTCAACGCTTATTCCGATTATTATCTGAAAACTTTATATTAAGTAATAAAATTAATTGTCAAAAAATGGATCGGCAAGATATCCCTACAAGATATCATTTAGGAATACTTTTAAATGATGTACCATTTCTACTTGAAACTCATAACATAGGAAGATGGGGACGAGCAAAAGAATTTGGTATCGGTGAAGATCTCGGTATGGAACATCATATAAAATCACACTTTGATATATTTAACCATACAACAGATAAAATCGTATACAATTCTGATAAAAATCATTGTATCAAACCAATTCAAGAAACTATAAACGTTTCTTTTTCATACGATGGTACAGTAGATTTTATAGTACCAGTAGAACGTGAAACTTCTGGTATATACTATACAGATGGGAATAAATGTAAACCATGGTCACAATTATATTCAGAAATGGTTGAAAATCAGAGAGTTAAATTTGAAACATTAAAAAAGAAATACACCAATATAAGCCCAGAATTAGTCGGATTAAATGAAATTTTAACTAAACTACAACTTACAAGATAACGATGCTGAGTAACATCTTAATAAGCTTTATACATAAGCAATATGAGATATACTAAAATTTTTAAAAACCAACGCTTAACAACATTTGAAACAAAAGACGAAGTAATTTTCTCTTTCGTTCTAAATGGCTATATATCTTTCATAAACCAAACTGATGGACTTGGTTTTACATGTCTTACAAAGGGTATCGAAGGTAGCTTCGAATATGATATAGAACTTGATATCCCTCAAAAAAATAATTTTGCAAAAAGCTGGCCTTATATACAAACTCTGTCTTTCTCTTCATTTCAGAAAAAAACAGGAATATCATATAATACCCCACTGCTTAATCGTATAGACTTTGCAAAAAATGTATTTTCCTTTTTATATGCTGTAAAATTTGAAGAAAGCAAAAAAATTTTAGTTGTTAATCAAAAATTCGCTGATTTAATTATAAGAAAATATAATGATTTTAAAATCGCAGATTTTATATCAAAAACAATTGAACTAATAAAGTAAAATATACTATTTTTAATCATGTTTTTCGTCTGACTTAAACTGCATATCATATAATGATTTATATGCACCACATTCATGCTTTAATAATTCTTTATGAGTCCCCATTTCTACAATTTCACCATTGTTTATTACTACTATCTTTGATGCGTTCCTTATTGTAGAAAGCCTATGTGCTATTACAAAAACCGTCTTATCTTGCATCAAGTTCTCTATCGCTTTTTGTACAACAGCTTCTGCTTTGTTATCAAGCGCAGACGTCGCCTCATCTAAAACCAATATCGGCGCATTCTTTAAAAACGCGCGTGCAATTGCAACCCTTTGTTTCTGCCCACCGGAAAGCAAAATCCCTCGTTCTCCTATTTCTGTATCTAAACCATCTTTCAAACTTGCAATAAATTTATCTAAATATGCCATTTTTACTGCTTTATTCAACTCTTCTTCACTTGCATCTTTATTACCTAAAAGTATATTTTCACGAATTGTACCGGCAAACAAAAAGTTATCTTGAAAAACAACGCCTATATTCTGTCGAAGAGAATGCAAAGTGAAATCTCTTATATCAATGCCATCTATGCAAATTTGCCCTGACGTCACATCGTAAAACCTCGGCAAAAGGCTTACTAAAGTAGTCTTGCCCCCACCAGAATTACCTACTAACGCAATAGTTTCCCCCTTTTTTACAGTCAGATTTATATTCTTTAAAATTGGGATACCTTGATTATATTCAAAACCTAGATTTTTAAACTCTATCAGCTTATGCGTTGCAGGCATTTCTCTTGCATTAGGTTTATTCGTTATAGCGGGTTTCGCATTCAAAATATCAAATACTCTATCAATCGCCATAAATGACATCAAAACTGAATTATAATTAGAACCTATACTTTTCATAGGCGTATATAACATAACCAAAGCAGTTAAAAATGATACAAAGTTACCCGCAGTAATTTTACCCTCTAAAATCAGAAAAGAACCAAACCAAATTGACAAACCTATACCAATAGACAATATCACATGCATAACCGGCGTTACCCAACGCGTACGCTGCAACATTTTTATCTTTAACCTGAACACACCGTCCAAAACACTATTAAACTTGCCTTTTTGATGTTCAGATAAATTATAAGCAATGACTGTCTTGTTACCAGAATACGATTCATTATATGCAGTCAAAAGCGCCGCATCGGCCGCAATAGACTGACTCATGACCGAGTCCACTTTCTTACGTAAAGAACTCATCGGTAAAAAAGCACCTATTAAAATCGCTACACACAAAAAAGCTAATTGCCAAGAATTATAAAACAATACAGCAATTAAAGAAATTGCAGTAAATAACTTCTGTACAAAAGTTTTTAAGTTTGTAAGAAGACCCGCACAAGCTAAATCTGCATTATTATTAAACATAAATATTATGTCACCAGAGTTTCTAGTGTTAAAAAAGTTGGTTTCAAAATCTAACATTTTTTTATATAAATCTAACTTCAACAGGTTTGTTATCTTCGCACCAACCCACGTATTCAAATAATTAGCAACGTAAGTTAAACCACCTTGTATACATGTAAACGCTATTATTGCTAGCGGTATATACCACGCTGTCTGAATTGACTTTTCTACCATAACTAAATCCATATACGGTTTTAACGATAATGCAATTACTGCATCTAATGAACCAATAGGTATTGTTATAAGTAATGACATTAACCCAGGAAACCAATATGGCTTTATATAAGGCCACATACGCTTATAATTCTTTACGAACATGTTCTTTGTCATTTTTTTTCTTATTGAAAACATTTTTCTTCTCTATTTATTGCGTTATTTTTCTTATATTTTTTTAAAATATTTTTTAATAAAGACTCTTCAGTGTAACTTTTCATATCGTATTCTTTTATTCTATCTGAAGTACCAGGTAAATTATGAACGCTATATATATTTTTTATCCACGTAGAATCAAAATTCTCTTTAAAAATTTTATAGTTTGTATATATTAAATCCATTCTACAACCAGAAGCAGTTAAAAATACAGCTAACCCAGATGCTAAACCTATAAAACCTGCAGATTTATTAGCTAAAATAAATATTTCTTCAATATCAGTTTTAAATGATAATTTAGATAATGAATTTATTTGCTTTAAATATGTATCATTCTCTTTCCCCGCATATGAATTTATAAATATATCGTAACCTTCTTTTTCTAAGGCAATTACTAATTTTTTCCAGAACCCATAGGATAAATTACTTAATGAATTCGCAAACGGAGCAATTATAATAAAAGGACGTTTAAAATACTTCTTTATCCTTTTATATACCCCTTCTTGTTTAAAATGATTTATTTTAGGCTTTGCCATAATAGATTTATCATTCAGTCCAAAATCTTTGCAAATATAATCATAAAAATTAATTCGCTTATTTTCTTTATATAATTTACCAATAGAATCTACAATGTTCGGCGTAGGGCAAAATATTCTTTTGCCCTTATACAATATAAATTCTTCATCTATTATGGTCTGTATATCAATTTGACTTACGTTAATATATTTAGTATGTACGAACTTCGGTAAAAACATTCTATAAAAAGAAATATAATTTTTATTCCAAATAATAACTAATGGGTTCTTTGAACCATTTAATTTTAACCAATCATTTATATATGATAAATACAAATATGTCTCACCTATATTATGGCGTATTATGTATATGTCGTCGTGTTTTTTATCTATTTTTTCTAAAATATTATCTAATAACGGGATTAATAAATCTTTCTTATATAAAGTTAAACCGAATACTTTATAAATATTATGATGATTTTTTATGGTTTTTTTATAGAATCTTATACCTAGAAACCTTAAATCACTATTACCCATAGAAGTTGTCTTAAATCTAATCGTATGAAGTAAAAAACTATAAATGGTCTCTATCGCCCATAAATTATTAATTGTTTTTTTATTATAAAGTAAATTTATAAAGGAATTTTTATTTATAAACCTTAAAGACATTCGTTCTTACCCATATAATTCTTATAAGTCTTTTCTGATATCAGATTTCTTTGTCTAGCAAAGTTTAAAATATCATTCTCAAATTCATAAGTAGTAGAATAAAATTCATTAACAAAATCTGATATATTAGAATCTTTTAAACCTATATCTATTTTTATACAACCATTATAAATCGGTAATTTACCCCATAACTTGTCCTCATAAAGCTTATCAAGAACTGGTAAATATAAAACCCCGTTACGCCATCTTAACGCGAAAGCCCAATTCCTATAAATTACGATATCAGGCATATGTATTACCATACTGTTTTCTATATAAAAAGTCTCTAGCTTTAATTGTTTAGTATCCCTTAAAAAAGTAAAAAGCCAATCAACATTAAAATTAAATTTTTTTACGTAATAAGTAGAATACTTTTCTATTAGAAAGTCATTATACCTCCAACCGATATTATTATTTATCGCCTCTAAGCATTTTTCTGGCGTCCTTACATAAACAACGCCAAAAGACCAGTGAACACCGAAAGTCTTGGAAACGAACATATCAAAATTAAAACAATCTAAATCTTTTTCTTCCGCATAAAACTCGGCTTTTTTTAAAGCTTCTGCCACTAACTCTGGTTTCGTTAAAATCATTATATCGTCCGCATCTATGTTATATGTTCTTGTATAACCATACTTTGCAGCATGAGCAAATGGAGTTAACATAGAATACGCAATTCTTTGCCATAATTTATAATTTTGAACGTTATGTAAAACTAACTTAACCTGTTTTTTAAGTTTTTTCCTATAACTTTTTATAAAATCAAAATTTTCATTATAAAAAAAGCACGGTTTTTTAAAAATCCCTTCTCTCATTTCTTTATTATCGCATACAAAATAAACAAATGCGTCCATTCTGGCAATTATGTCTAACCAATGCTGAATACAATCATAACCAGTTCTATGTACCCTATGTACTTTTAAATAAAAAACTCTTTGACCTGGTAAAGGTTTCTTTTTCTTACAGAACTCTATTTTTAAACGTCCTTTCTTAAATTTGTACTGAAATAATGGTATATTAAATATATAAAACCTTCTTATTTTTTCTCCGTTTACAAATCTAATTCTTACTTTTTTCATAACATCCCCCTAAGCATTAACCCCTGTAATTTCAAAAGCCTCATCCCAAGTGTCTAATCTTTTTACACCTCTTTTAACAACACGCGCTGGATTCCCAGCTAATATTGTATAAGATTCCTCAACTGGTTTAACAACATTACTTTGGGCAGCAACAATCGTATAATCTGGAAGGCAACCTCTTTTCCCGATAAAACTTCCGGTCCCTATCCAGCAATTATTACCGATTCTTAAAATACGTTTCCTTTTTCCGTAATTTATTATCTTATTATTTTTAATATCTATTACAGGATGGGCGTCACTTACATATATCTTTGATTCAGCAGCCAGTCTTACATTATTTCCAATAAAACACTTTACCCCATATTCACACATATGAATTATAACCAAAGGATTTACGACCAAGTTATCTCCTATTACTAATTCGCAATCACCCATAGTCATAAAAATTACAAGGTAAACTATTTTTTTATCATAAATCTTATTAGTAAAATCTCCCAATGAAAACTTATGTCCATCCCCTAGCATAGTAAGTTCTAATCTTTCTATTATTTTAGGTTCGCGGATTTTTATCGTATTATTATTACCTTCTATTGTAAGAATTAATCCTGGTATTATTTTTGTTGTTTCAACATAATCACCGATCGCATCATCCCAAACCAATAATTTATTATTTTCCCCATGAAATACATAGTCGGTTGGATCAGCAGGTGGTGTTATTGCCTGTCTGAAATCGCTTTCTACTTTTGATAATTCCGACTTTGTTGTAAACGTTTCAAGTTTTGGGTAAATATCATTTATTACTTTCTTTATATCTTCCATTTGTATACGCAAATCGTCTATCGGGTTGTACATTAACCTTTTTCGCAGATTCCTTCTATAGTCTGCATTGGGAATAAAAACACATGCAAGATTTACCCAGAACTTTTTCATATAAACTACCTTAAACTTTCCACAATTTCTTTGTAAGAACGCATACCACGCTTTATTCCAAACATTTCGGAAGCGGTACCACAAACAAATTCTTCAACGCCACGCGCTGCCCACTTTGAAATTACATCGGGAGAGACACAACCGTCTAACCGAATTGTAAAATGACGCTTTGGACTGTCCGTCAAAACCGAAAGCTTTTCTTCCACATCTGGTATCGCAACCTGACCAGCAAATCCAGGATGTACCCGCATAACTAATAAAGTGTCTATCAACGGAAATAAAGTTTGTACTTCTTCTAAACGTGTTTCTGGATTAATCGCAAGTCCAGCCTTTCTACCATTTGCCTTTATTTCATATAGATAATTCGCTGCATTACCAGATTCGTAATGTACATAAATTATATCTGCACCGTGCTTAAAAGCATATGGCAAATGTACACTAGGATCCTTTACCATTAAATGCACATCTAATGGTTTCGTAGTCATTTTTCTAACCGCTGCAAAATCTGCCCAAGATAACGCAAAATTAGGTACAAACTCTCCGTCCATAATATCCATGTGGTATTGGTCTACTCCAGCAGCATCCATTTCGGTAATTTCTGAGCGGAAATTACCGAAATCTGCACACATAATTGAAGGACATAATATTTTTCGAACCATATCACGCCCTTTTGGGTTTCACTAACATAAATTCACACCCAGAAACATCTAGTTTTTCATTCGGGTCTAACAATATCGCTGTACCAGGTAAAATCTTTACACCATCAATTTCTTTTTCACCACGCAACATTACAGCAAAAGCAAACATATCACCTTTGTTTTCAAACGTATCAAAACCCTTAACCAATTGCGTCGAATACATACGTTCTTCAATAGGCTCGCCGTCTTTATACTTTCTGGATTTAGACTTCTTGTTTACATCTAAGCACGCAAGCGCCTTTTCTAATTGCAAAGGTCTTTTTTTACCATCTTTATCAATACGATCATAATCATAAAAGCGATATGTCTTTTCACAATTTTCTTCGATTTCAAAATGAAGAGATCCAGCGGTTGCCGCATGCAAAGTACCACCGACTATATAAACATAATCACCTTCTTCGCATGGCATAGTATCCAATGTTTCAGCAATTTTACCGTCTTTTATCTTCTGTTGCATCTCTTCAACGGACTTTGCCTTGCAACCGTTATACATTTTCCCACTTTTAGGTGCTTCTAGTGTGTAAAAAGACTCATTTTTTCCAAACGGTTTATTTTCTAATTCCTGAGCCTTCTTATCGTCTGGGTGTACTTGTATGGAAAGATCATCATCTGCTTCAACCAACGCCATTAATATGGGCAACTCAGGATATTTACTTAGACCATACTTGTCACGATTTTCCATGAACCATTCGTGAATATTCTTTCCTTTATCTTCCCCATAAATTATTTCGTTTTTAAATTCATCTGTATCTATTGCAGAGTATAAATGACCTATTTTCTGACAATTAGAACCAGAATATGGCGTTAATTTTGAACCACCCCATATTGTCTCATGTACGATAGGTTTTAATATTTGCATGGTATAATCCTTATTTCTTATAAGTTTTCATCAATTATTACCGACAATTCTTGTAAGCCTTGATTTCTATCTGGCGTAACAACGTGCGCACAACATAGACCACTAGGTTTGTTATCGTTAAACAAAATCCTTTCACCCATTGGAATCGCAAACTTTATATCGTCAAATCGCACACCAGCATCTAAAATAAAATTTATCGTTCTATTACGAACCTCTGGTTCGTCTTCACGCGCAGTAAGAATAAGCACATAATCTCCTTCTGGAATATTACGCAAAAAATCCAGCGCACCTGGCAACCATTCGTCCTTATTTAATATTCCGTCTTTATAACCGTTGTGCTTTACTAATGTCCCATCAAAGTCCAGTATCCATGTATGACGTAATGGCGATAAACGCAGTTCTTTATTGCTCATTTCCGTACTCCACCAACCATTCGTTAAACAATAAAGTCCCGTTATAAAATGCTATGCACATAGAGTCATAGTCTTCCCATGCATGCGAAGCTAATGACAACCAAATAATCGCATGTATCAATTTAATTTCTTTTACACTTGCCTCTTCTTTCGGAATAAGGTTTAAGAAATAATCTGTTAAATGTTCCCAACCTCCACTGCTAATACTAAAAGTCACCTCCTTGTCAGAAATATCCAAAGTAAACTTCTTTATATTGAACTGGTCGAAGTTGCCGTAAATCGCATAGTACATTTTCGCCCAGTCATATCTGACATCACCAAGTACCTGACTTTTCCCGAAATAACCACGTGCATCTATGAAATAAATTTTACCCAGGTCATCTATCATAGTGTTTGTTAACTGACAATCGCCATGTATGGGACCGTAATATGTACTCATTAATGTATTCAGAACTGCATGACGAAGAATATCTATATTCCACATTATGTTCTGACATTTTTTACCATTTATCGTGATAAACCTTTCATTCGCGAACGGTATTGCAGATATTATTCCCTGCAGCCTATGTATAGTTTTTTTCAGGTATTCGGTATATAAATCCCATGCAGACGAAGGAGCTTTTTCATAACTATGCATAGTTTGTAATGCATGCACCATTTTTCGTATGGTTTCTTTACGGTTATCATCATCCATTTTTGCTAGAAAGACATTTTTTCCGTGTATTAGTTCCATCGTTAACGGATTCGTATTATATACTTTTGGTATGTATTCAAATCCGTATTCTTCCATTTTCTTATACCAGACAACCTCACGTTCTATCAATTTGACCGCTTCTGGTGTAAGACCGGTCTTTACAACTTTGCCATCAATAAATTCTATTTTGTTATAAGGACGACATCTGTTAGATGTTGTAGAAATCTCGTTATACGCTTCTAATGTTCCTACATCTATGCTACCCATTAAAGAAATTGGGCTTAATGGAATATCCTTTTCAGCCAACCATTTTGTAAAAGAACCTTCTGTCGGGAAATCTGTAAACCAACTTTTGTTATCAAATATATATAAACCTGCAACACCTTTACCTGCAATTTGCTCGTTCACAAGTTTCCCTTCTTTTAAACTCCATGAACATGGGAAATCTACTAATCCAACCTGACACCCTTTTACTATTTCATTAATACAGAAAGAATCCGATAAAATTATGTCCGACCAAATAATCATAAATGGTTCATTATTAGGTATATAAGAAACCGCTTCTTTTATACCCGCAGCATTACCCTTGGTTGTAGCACGAACCAACATATAATTAACGTCTTTCGCAAATGTAGATAAATATCTATCTAAAACATCAAATTTATAATCACCGATAATTATGAACTCATCTTTCGGATATTTTTTAAATAAGTGAAAAATTATAGGCATATATTTTGCAGAAATTAAACTTTTGGGTTTTACATGCGTCAAAGCCTTCATCCTGGAACCAAGACCACCAGCCTGAATTATTATTTTCATAATCAATCCCCCTATCTAAATAACCTGTTACAATCAAAATTTATTACTACAAATTTATACGTTTTTCGAGAGGTATACATTCCTAAGAAAATGTGGCGTTTTATAAGAAAAAAAGCCTCCTTATCGGAGGCAAATGACATGAACTAAAATAGATTTTAACGATCGCTTTTTTCAGATTTATCAATGAACATCCAGATTAACCATATTAATGCTGCGATACCTACCAAACTATATACTATACTACTAGCCAAAGTACCTATACCAAAAATAAATGCAACTAAGTCAAAACCAAATATACCTATCAACCCCCAGTTCAAAGCACCGATAAAAGTTAACGGTTTCAAAACATAATCTGTAAGTCCTTTCATCTTTTCTCTCCTTTTAAGATTTAATTTTACGTCATGCGACAAGACAATTATATATATTTTTTTATATACTTTCAATCGCAATGATACATTTAGGAAAAGATACTTACCTCAGTAAAAGCAAGGCATCCAACAATAAATGCAAGTTTAAATTGCCGCAATAACTTTAATGATTAATTATATATTTCATAGCAAAATTTGCCAGATATAAACCAAACGTTCCCGTCACTGTTATAACAGAACCAAACACTCTGCCTTTTACATTATCGTCAGCAGGCTCGGTTGAATACACTGTATAAAAATCCTTAATTTTTTCTTCTTTCACAATTTTTCTTATCTTCGCTGCAAGCGGGCATACAATAGTCCTTGAAATCTTATCTACTTTTATCTGTGATATATCTGTTTTACGTGCTGCACCCATACTTGAAATAAAAGATATTTCTTTTTCCTGACACCATTTATATAACGATATCTTCGATTCAACCGTATCTATTGCATCTATTACAAAATCAGGTTTTATATCTAAATCAGTATCTTTATCAAAAAACATATCTAACGCATCAACTGTTATATCTGGTGATATATCTTTTATCCTGTCTTTTGCTACTTCTACTTTCTGCTTACCCAAAGTACTTTCCAAAGCAAATAATTGACGATTTATGTTTGTTTCTTCTACCTTATCAAAATCTATCAGCATCAGATGCCCGATACCGCTTCTTGCCAAAGCCTCTATCGCAAAAGAGCCAACCGCACCACACCCCACAACCATCACCGCCGCATTCTGCAACTTACTTATAGCATCATCACCAAATAATAAACGCGTTCTGTGTAATCTATCCATTCCCTAAAACTTTTTTACTGTTTTCATAAACTTGCATTATAAAGTCCGATTTTTCTGCGTCACGCATTTCTGCAAGTCTTTCTACAACTTTTATAACTTCTTCTACCTTTTCGCTGTCACTTTCAACAAGTATTCTATCCTGCGGTGTTGCAACGGCAGATTCTTTTAACTTATTATGCCCATCTATAAAAACAAGCGGGGAATAAGAAAAATATACGTTTCCTAAACCCAACAAACTTTCCATAATATCCACACCACCGTTATAAGAATGAAATATTAGTTTTGGTGGTAATTCTTTACCACGCTCTTTTAATATATGCAACATTTTGTCCCACACACCGACACAATGTATATTAGCAGTTCTTTTCAACCTTGTTGCTATATCAAGTTGCGCACAAAAGACTTTTTCCTGTAAGTCCATATCTGGCTTATATTTATCAAGCCCTATTTCACCAACTATAAATTCTGAATTCTGCTTTAAAACCTCGGTCAAACGCTGTTCCCACCTATCTCTTAAATCTTTCACATTCCAAGGATGAATGCCAAATGCACATTTTACTGCTGAATAATTTTTTGATAAATCAAGCAACTTTGTCCATTCCTTTTCATAAGTTGAATTACATACACAACAAACTACGCCAGATTTTTCCGCACTATTCAGCACAATTTCTGGGTCAGGCACATTCTGTAAATGACAATGAATATCTATATATTTCGGCATACCTTAAGGGTAAAATTTATAAAACATTTTTCAAGTACAACTTTATCATCTTGATTTTTTTACTATTTTATGGTATACTGAATGTAATTGATAAGGTGGTCTTGGTGACCGCTTTTTTATTGCCCCGTTCTGTGGGGCTTTTTTATTTTCAAGGAGACTTTATGCAAAAATATAAATACATAAACCTTTTCTCTGGTATAGGCGGTTGGGAACTCGGTCTTCAAGACTTACC
>CALXMZ010000015.1 GCA_944389645.1 uncultured Alphaproteobacteria bacterium | reverse complement strand
CGGTGGCAAGGGCAGAAATGCAATGACAACAAAAGACGATGATTATGTTGTCCAAGTATTTGTTGCAAATACACATACTCCGCTGTTGTTCTTTAGTTCTAAGGGATTGTGCTATAAGTTAAAGACTTATAAGCTGCCGGAAGCAGCAGCTTCTGCGAAAGGGCGCCCACTGGTAAATTTATTGCCATTAGAAAATGGTGAAACAATAACAGCGATATTACCAGTCCCAGAAGAAGATGTAGAACGCGTAAAGAATTCAGGTAAAGAACATTTCTTAATGTTTGCAACTGCATCAGGTACAGTTCGTCGCAATCGTATGTCTGACTTTGATTTAATTCGTGCAAACGGAAAGATTGCGATGAAGTTAGATGACGGTGATTCTTTAATTTCTGTATTACCATGTAACGAAGATCAGGATGTATTTTTATCAACATATCGCGGTCGTTGCATAAGGTTCCCTGTCCCTGAAATAAGAGTATTTGCAGGACGTAATTCAACCGGTGTTCGTGGTATGACGTTAACGAAAGATGATAGAATTATCGGTATGGCGATGTTGAATCATGGTGAATCTGATGCGGCAGTACGTGCGGCATACATAAAACAAAGTCGTGCGGCGCGCCGTGCGGAAACTGGTATCGAAGAAGAAGCGGACGCAGAAGAAGAAACAACAACATTGGTTTTGGATGAAGCAAAGATGAAGGAGTTAGCGGCAAGCGAAGAATTCATCTTAACAATATCTGAAAACGGATTTGGAAAACGTACAAGTTCTTATGAATATCGCACAACGCATCGTGGTGGTGGCGGCTTTACGAACATAAAGTTGGGCGGTAAAAATACTGCTGTTGCGGGGTCTTTCCCAGTAAAAGATGATAATGATATTATCATGGTAACAGACGGCGGAAAGATAATTCGCACGCCAGTAAAAGATGTAAGAATTGCAGGGCGCAGTACAGCAGGTGTGACATTATTCCGTACTGCAGAAAACGAGAAAGTAGTATCTGCGATTTCTATTTTGGGTGAAGAAGAGGAAGCGGCAGAGGTAGAAAGCGAAGTTGCTCAGCAAGAACAAGAATAGTAAAGGAGAATGGGCATGGATAAAGAATACTTTGCATCTATAAACGAGGTTTCAAAGCGCTTGTCCGTGCCTGCATATACTTTGCGTTATTGGGAAAAGCAGTTTCCAACGGCTATAAAGCCGACAACTGGTGCAGGCGGCAGACGTTATTACAGGACGGAAGTTTTTAATAAACTGGTTGTGATAAAAGAGTTGCTTTATACGCGTGGTATGACGATTGCGGGCGTAAAGAAATTGTTAAAGGAAGGAACTTTTCCAGATACAGTAGAAGATATTGCACGTATGGATGGTTTTGCTTCGGCTGCGGTGTCTGTTGCACCTGCGCAAAAAGTGGATACGGGTATGATAGACATTGCGATAAATTTATTAGAACAAGCAAAAGAGCAATTAAAAACCATATAAAAAAGCCGGCAAACACCGGCATTTTTTATGTTTTAATATGCAGGTTTGTCAGATATATTTTTTACTTCTATCCCTGTGTCAAAATTATCAATAAAAGTCCATTTCCCATTTTCTAAAAAAAAATGAAAACAGTTGCAATTTTTTATTACTCCAACTTCTTTGCCAGCTAAAAAACATAAAGCCCGTGTTATGCCGCCATGTGAGGAAATTGCTATATTTTTATATTCGGTTTGTGCTGCAACTTTATCTAAAAAATTTTTAACAATAGATAAGGTTTCTTTTAAACGATTTTTTGCTTCTTCTGTTTCGGGATGCCAAAAACCGAAAGCTCGTTCTTGCAGTGCTTTATTCGTTTTTATATGTAAATCTTTATATCTTTCTGCAACAATTTTAGCGGTTTCGACGGCTCTATTAAAAGGACTAGAATATATTATATCTAAGTTTTTGTCGGATAAATATATTGATAATTCTTGTGCTTGTTTTACACCAAGTTCTATTAAATAAGCATTGTTGCCAATAGAGTATTGCTTACCGTCGCGATTTTCGTTAGTTTGACCATGTCTAAAAAAATAAAAGTGCTTCATAATGGATTTTTGTGTTTGTTATTTATTTGATAAAATAAAAAACTGGCAGTCCCAACGGGAATCGAACCCGTGTTTTCAGAATGAGAATCTGACGTCCTAACCGCTAGACGATGGGACCAAATGTATATATTTTATATATTGATTAAAGAAATTTCAATTATTTTAATTGATTTGATAAAAATCTTTTGTTGTATTAATGTTGTTTTTTATATGGAGTTAATTTATTATGGTGCGGTTTTTTGCTAAGGATGAAATTTTTTATCATGGTACGTATAATGAGTTTGATAGATTTAGGCCGTTATCTCATTTTGGTACGTTTCAGGCAGCTAATACAATATTATCTTATGGACCACAGGCACTTAAATTAAATAAACAAGATCTTACATATTATTTAAATGGTAAAATGCCTAAAGAAAAGATAATACCTGTTAAATTAAACTTGAGTAATACTTATGAATTACAAGACATTACAGGTGAGCATAATTTAGAATTTTATAAAAAACTATTACTTTACCATTTCGTGCATGATATGCAATCAAAGAAAATATCTAAGATGTACGATTATATTTGTAAATACCCACTAGGTGTTATTAGTAATAATATGGTAAAGAAAGAATTGTTAAAAGATAATTTGTTTAGACCTTTAGATGGTGATGATTTTGCAGTAAAATGGGGAAATAGAAAAAAGTTATTTTATCAGAGATTGATACAGTACTTTGAATTGCTCGGCTTTGACGGCTTTCATTACGTAAATAATTTTGAAGATATTGGTAACATGTCATATATTGTATTTAGACCAGAAAATGTAATAAGGCAGGATTGTGAGGTATCAGAAAGGCCTTATAGTATACGGGGTAAGATTATACCAAATCATTTTTGTTCTAGAGATTTGAAGTATGTAGAGAAGAAAATGTATATGCAGGAAGAAGAAAATTGGAAAAAGTGTTTTAAAAATAAATTAATTTTAATGTTTGAGCGAGAACAGCATTTCTTGCGCCCTAATATTTTCAAAATTTTAAAAGCAGAGAAGGTATATTATGCTAATTTGTTAATAAAAGAGATTTTACCAAAAATAAAAGAAGTAACAAATCAACCAGAATATGGTTATCATGGGTTAAGTCATAGCCAACAAGTTGGATTGTTTAGTATAGAGCTTGCTTTATCTGTACGACAAGATCCTATGCCTGTATTATTAGCGGCGGCTTTGCATGATTGTGCCAGAACTGATGATGAGTATTGTGAAAGACATGGGCCTATGTGCGAGCCTATTGCAAGAAGGTTTTTGAAAGAAAATTATCCTAATATTTTGCCTATTGATGTAGAAAGAATAGTTAATGCTATAAAATTGCATACAGTTGGTATGAACGCAAAAGATTTTATTTCTGCATGTTTATGGGATGCAGATAGAATACGTCTATCATGGGCATTGGGTTATGATTCTAAGTTTTTTTCGACTCCATATGGTATGAAACTAGGAGCGCTTTCTTTGAGTGAGCAAAACAAGTATATTCAAAGGCAAGAAAAGTTTCTAATAGAGAATAATATAAAAACAAAAGATCAAATAGAATACGATAAAGAAATGTCAAATATAAAAGATAGAATTGGTACAAAATTCAATGAAAAAATAAGGTAGAATCATATTTTTGGAATGAAAATTTCTATAAATTGCCATTCGTTATTTTCGAAAGAAAAATGAAAACATTGGCAGTTTTTTATTACATCTGCTTTATATCCTGTAGCCCAACATAACGCTCTGGTAATAGATCCGTGAGAAGAAACGGCAATGTTATTAAATTTACATTCTATCGCTTCTTCCTTTAAAAATTTTATTATTTTAGAAAAAGTTAAATTTATTTTTTCTTGAGTTTTTATATCGTTATCCGTTCTAAAACCGAATATAGATTCGCCTAAAAGTTCATTTGTTATAATGCTTAAGTTATTATATTTTTGTGTAACGATTTCTGCAGTTTCCAACGCTCGATTTAACGGACTTGAATATATTATATCCAATTTTTTATCAGATAAATATTCTGCTAATTCCTTAGATTGTTTTATTCCATCTTTTGTTAAATGAGAATCGTCTTTTTTTGAGTATTTTGTTCCATTACAATTTTCTATTGTTTGACCGTGTCTGAAAAAATAAAAATGTTTCATCGGTTGTTCTCTATTTAAACGCATTGAATTAAGTTTTTATATTTATATATTATAAGTAAATTATACTTTTTGCAAAGTAGATTATTTTTTATATTATATAATAAAACTTGATATATTAATTGGTATAGAATTTTTGGTTTATTTTTTTGATATTAGTAATGTTTACAATATGAGATATTTATTATTTGTAATAAATTGTTTTACGAGAAAATACATAATGTATCTTACAAAAATTAGTTGCTTGTTTATAAAACAAGTAACTTTACTATAAAGCTAAGAATTAGATAAAAAATAAAAACGCAATTGAGATTTAATTTTTATTTTTGGTTGATTGCACTTAATTCGCTCGACCCAGTTGTGCCTGCGCGCAAATTTATAGTTATTCAAACTTTGTTTTACTTGTTTTTATATACAAATTTTCGAACCAAACAACTTCGTTGTGTGTCAGAACTGATAACTCACGTCCAAAAATAAAACCACCACAAGGATGATTTAATTTTTGGTTGGGGCGCACGGATTCGAACCATGATAAAGAGAACCAAAATCTCTTGTCCTACCATTAGACGACACCCCAAAAGCAAAATCAATTATAAATATCTTTATATTTTTTTCAATAAAAAATGTAATTTTTTATTTTTTCTCTTGTAATTTAATTATTAAAAATTATAATGATTAAAATTTTTAATGATTTGTTTGGAATATAAAGGAGTAATTTATGGCGCATAAAGAGTTCATTAAGCTTTTTGAGTCAAATATATTTATTCTTGACAGATTGGCAGACAAGTTAAAAAAGGGGCCTGCTTTAATTTGTGGCTATTCTATGCAGCAAATAAGTGTTTTAGTACGTTTATATGTTGGCGGAAGGGCAAAATTAAAAGATATTGCCAGACGTGAATTTATAACGACGCCAAATTTATGTGCTGCTTTTAGAAAATTAGAAAACGATGGTTTGGTTGAACGTAATGTTGATGAGAAAGATAGGCGGAATACGTGGTATTCCTGTACAGAAAACGGAATACGAATTGCAAAAAAAGCTTTGGATGTTTCTCGTGAAGCAATAGAAAGACTTTTTGTAAATCTTAGTCATGAAGACGAGGTTAGATTAACGGAATCTTTAAAAAATATAAATGATGTTTTAATAAGAATGGAGTTAGCTAATGCATAAAATCGGTATGTTAGTTGTTTTTGCTGCGTGTTTTTTTAACGTTAATGCTTGGGGAATTGAATTGTCTTTGAGTCAGGCTACGGAAAAAATTTTGGAACAATCGCAAGATTTAAAAAAAGCCGATGCAAATTTAAAGAAAGCGAAAGCTTCTTTAGATATAGCGAATTCAAATAGATGGTTTAATATTGAAGGTACAGCTGGTTATATGAATTTAGTAAACGTTGAAACGCCTACAAAATCTTATGTGGTAGATATTCCTCCTGAATTAGGAGGGCTGATTGCAAGTATGACCAGCATAGATGTAAATCGTGTAGAAGTACCGGATAATATATTTATTGCTGGTGTTTCTATAACTCAGCCTATATATACGTTCGGTAAAATAGGTAATGCTGTAGATAGTGTTAAATCTGCCATCAAAATGTCTGAAGCAGGTGTAGAAATGACGCGTCGCGAGGTAACATATGCTGCTGCAAATGTTTATTGGACAGCGAAAATGACGGACGAAATCGTAAAGATTACCAAGAAAAATTTAGATCAAGCTATTTCTGCTAAAAAAAGTCTTACATCGGCTGGTCGTGCAAATAGAAGTAATTTAGTTAAAATAGAATCGGATATCGCGACGAAAGAAATTAATTTGTCTGATGCAGAATTTAATCGAGATACAGCATATAGAATGTTAAAAATTCTAGCAGGTATAGATGTTGAAGAAGAATTAGTTTTGACAGATGAAATTCCTAATAGTTTTGAAGATTTGAAGGTTAAAGAATTGAATAATACGCCACAATGGGATATGCTTAGCGAGCAAATTGTAATGTATGAGAAAAAAGTAAAGTCTGAAAAAGCCGGAGCGTTACCAACTATTGCCGCAATGGCAGCTTATGATTATTTAGCTATGGATACGGATTTTGATAATATGTTTAATGGCATAGAATCTCAATCTGCATATTGGGGTATAACTTTACAAGTGCCTATCTTTAGTGGTGGTTTGCATAGAGCAAATGCGACAGTTGAGGCTATGAATGCAGAAGCTGCGCGTCAGGATTTAGATAAATCAAAGAAGATGACAACTGAAGAATATAATCGTGCGGTTGAGAAATATGATCATTTGCGTGGAAATTTAAAAAGTCTTGAAAACGCTAGAAATTTAGCGGCTAAAGCATACGATTTTTCGCGTGATAGGTTTACTTCCGGTCAAACATCTGCCGTTGAATTAGCAGAAGTTTCTTCTGGGTTGTATCAGTTAGATATGGCTTTGTTGAATGCAAGATATAATATTTTGATGTCTGCAGAATCTGTAAAAAAGTTGGGGGAATAAAGACATGGAAAAAATGAAAGAAACTATATCTTCGCCGAAGTGGAAAAAATATACATACATATTTTGCGGTTTTATTTTGCTGTGTTGGGTAGTTTTTCGTTTTTCTGCAATTAGTGCGGAAAAGGCCTTATCCGTATTTAATGCAGCGCGTATGGCGGCAGACGTTGGTTTGCCGGTAGAGGTTATAGAAGTAGCAAAAACAGAAGACGTAATAAAAGAACCTATCGGTATAAAGAATAATCGTGCATATGTATCAAGCGCGCGCGTCGGTAAATTGCGTTCTGGTCAGAAAGTAGGAAACGGTGAAATAGTCTCTGTTTCATCAAGTATAGATTTAGATACTGGTATGCATGTTGTTAGAACGCGTGGTGTGTCGGACGGTTTGCAAT
>CALXMZ010000014.1 GCA_944389645.1 uncultured Alphaproteobacteria bacterium | reverse complement strand
TTCCCAAAGCAAGTCATTGATTCAAATGGCCAAAAATTTGCAACAACCCGAATAGATTCTCAAATACCAGTATGCTACAGCGGTGTTTGTATGACTTGGGAGTATATTAGTGTAAATCTTACAATGGATTATTTACGTCAACATGCAGACACAGGCTTTAGCATGAAAACCTATGGAATACGAGGAAACGTAATTATAGAAGTACCTGTTGCATATGTACAAGGCTTCCTGAATTATATAGACAAACATAAGGCCATATAATGAACCGCGGTATTATATATGTAATGTGGAATGAATTGTTCCCAGAATTAGTAAAAATTGGTATAACACAGGGGCACACCAGTGCAGACGTTGAAAAACGCAGGAAAGAATTATCTCACGGTGAAAATATGCCACAACCATACGAAGCCAAGTTCGCCATTTGTGTAAACAACTATGAGAAAATAGAATCCGTCATCCACAAAAGTTTAAATAAACTACGGCATAATCCACACCGTGAATTTTTCAAACTAAGTGTAGATGAAGCCATAAGTTTATTATCAAGCTATATAATCAGTGGCGGTGCCGTTGAAGTCCCGATAAAGAACTCTTTCTTGCCAGAAGAAAAGAAGGCCATTAAAAACCTGGAAAAACAGCGTTCTGCGATTACATTCCGCTCATTAGATATACCTGTTGGCACAACACTGACCTTTATATCTGCACCGCAATTAAAGGTAAAAACCTATAACGACTCACGTCGCGTTGTTTTACCAAATGGGGAAACAACCACATTATCAATAGCCGCGAAACGATTACGCGACCAAACAAAACCCAAAAATGGAATTAAAGGACTACCCGATGGAGCAAAAGATTTTGCATACCGTGGTAAAAGCCTGTGGGAATTATCATTGGAGAAGCAACGTAATTATATAGAAGCATAAACCTTAAAAATTATAATACGTTGTGCCACCGATTTTATTTGCGCTGGATGATACACGGCGATTACCAATACTTCCCGTTGTATATGTTGTCGCCCCTATTCTATTTGTACTTGTATTAACACGTCTGTCGCCAAAACTGCCCGAATGATAAACAGTATTTCCAATTCTGTTTTCACTGACGTTTACACGCCTATCACCAATAGAACCACTGGTATAAACCGTCCCCCCTATTCTATTAGAGCTAGTATTTACCCTTTCATCACCGATACGACCGGTGGTATACGTCGTATTACCAATTTTAGTTGTTGTAGTGCTAACGTAGTTTCCATCAGAATCATGCCCAGAACAGTAAACAGTATCACCAATAGTATTACAACTGACACCTGCCAAGCACGATATTGGCATACAAACCATAGCAAATAAAAAACTTAGTTTTTTCATACTGTTATATATAATACAAATAATACCAATTATCAACCCATTACAAGAAGTATTGATTTTTCACGAATTTTCTGGTATAATACACATCAACAATCGGCGGACAAGTGTGTCCGTTTTTATTTTGCCCTGGCTTTTAAAAGTCGGGGCTTTTTATTACCCAAAAGGAATATCATATGAGTTACAAATACATAAACCTGTTTTCTGGTATAGGTGGTTGGGAACTGGGGCTGCAAGACCTGCCAATGGAAAATGTTTTATCGTGCGAAATAGATAAACACGCAAGAAACACATTTATAACCAACTTCCCGGACCTGCCGTGTATAAAAAACAATAACTTTCCAACAGACATAAGAACATTGGCCCCGTATGATATCCCTGAATTTGATATCTTGGTCGGCAGTCCACCTTGTCAATCTTTCAGCACAGCCGGACTTCGGAAAGGTCTGTTAGACTCAGCAGACGACAAAGGCAATATGTTCTTTTATGTGCTTAAAATTATCAAAGCTCGCAAACCACGAGCTTTTATTTTAGAAAACGTAAAAGGATTGCTTACTGCCGAAGGTGGCAGAAGTTTCAGAATAATTCACGACCTGTTTAGAAATGCTGGTTATTCGTTTCATTATAAAGTAATACGTGGAACCGACTGCGGAATTCCACAAATAAGGCAGCGGGTCTTTATGGTCGGCTTTCGCAATGAACAAGCGGAAGAATCAGACTTTAAATTTCCAGAACCTGTACCATTAAAATACACTCTAAAAGACGTGTTTAATTGCGCAACGTGCGACCGAGATATCGCCCACACTGTTATGACAACTCGACACAATAAGAATTATGGCCAGACATTAAATTGGTCTGCATACATAATTGATGGACAAGAGCGCAGAATCACAATGGAAGAAATGCAAAAAATAATGGGTTTCCCAGACAGTTTTGTGTTCCCCGTATCAAAGAACCAAAAGATGAAACAACTTGGCAACAGCATCATTCCAGATTGTGTTAAAATGGTCGCAACCGAGGTTCTTAAATACTTGAACAAGCACGATGTTTAATGTATCTTTTAGAACTATGAAGAAGCTGATTTTTGTCATATTTGCTTTTATAACTTTATCGATACACAGCGTATCGGCATTTGAGATTTCAGATATTAAAAACTATTCTGCCATCGTCGTAAAAACGATGGTAGAAAGTGATACATTGCACAAGAAAACTAGCAAAAAGACAGAAATACGAAACGGCGAAGCTCTCAGAACTATTCTTGGGGATGAAAAAATTAAGTTTGATACAGAATACGTATACATAGGCGACAAGAAGATAGAAGAAAACGGTTCTACAACTTGGTATCATTATAAATCCCCAAAGGCAAAAAAGCCTGTATATCACTTGTATTACCAGAAGAAAGAGCCTATGTATTATGCACAAACTGGCGATACGTTGGCAGTAATCAGAACATCTGATACAGAATTAGTGCTTTTGATAACACAAAAAGGTTCAAAAGCAGAACAAGAACTGTTTGATATTATTGGTTTTCGGCAAGCAAATAAGGAAACATCTTGGTGGAAAGAATTATGGGAACAAAAATCAGATACCGACCAAGAAGAATATGACATAAAATCCGATAATTTACCAGTTGACGCAATAAAACCAAAAACTTGGGCGCGTGTTTACTTTACCCCAGGGCCCGAGTGCGAAAACAATATAATTGCCGAAATCAATAATGCTAAAAAGATAGATATAGCCGTCTATTCTATCACCAACCAGAACATAGTTGATGCGCTGGTTGCCGCAAAAGACAGGGGCGCAAAAATAAGGTTTATCACAGACAGGTTACAATCTGCTGGTAAATATTCTTTGGTACCGTATTTGGAAGAACAAGGATTTGATATAGTTACAAATAAAAAGCATAAAATAATGCATAATAAGTTTGCTATTTTTGACGGGGAAAGAATAGAAAACGGCAGTTATAATTGGACAAAGAGCGCCAGTGAATCAAACGCCGAAAACTGTTCTTTCTTTGAGCAACAAGACAAAATCTACACCAACCAATTTGAATATCTTTGGAATTTGTATCAAGAATGACTTAAAACATGTATAAATTCTTTATTGCACAAACAATTACCTGCGTGCTAGAATTAATTCATGTTTTATGATTTACAACCTATTATAAATAAACAAAATTATAAAAACATGCTGACTGTCATAGGCCAGCTGTCTAACTTATTTTCCGAAAATGATTGCCCTTATCTAGTATATCGTGCCCACGAAAATATTTTTTGTAAATGCCTAGAGGCAGAAAACTTAGCACGCTCTGACTGTTCTGCAGATGCAAAAAAAGGAAGAATTGGGATAGGACTAAAAACTTGGATTGGTAATGACGATCAAAAAGTCGCAGAATTTGGTCGTCTAAAAAAGAATTATTCTAATTTAACAGGAATAGAACTCGTCAAACAAATTGCAGAATATAGGAATGAAAGAATCCGCATAACCAAAAAATTACATGGTCTGGATTCTCTGATTTATCACGTGGTTAAACGTGTACCAGGAAAGATGCAAATACTAGAAGGCGTATTTGATGAGATAGATATAGAAAATATTCGGTTATTAGAAAAGATAGGTAACGACAACAATACATACTTTACAGATGGGCGTCACACCTATCATTTCAGCGTATCTAAAAATACATTATTTATGATATTTGACTTTCTAGAATTACTAGATGTATTTGATGTCAATATAGTAGAAGATCCGTATACATTATTAATGAACACTCTGCATTCTCCAGAGGATATCCAGCCAACTACACAACTCCAACAATCAAAAGCAAAAATTTGCTTGAGATTGTACTCTTTTTCTAAAAATCATGGTAAATTTGTAGGTGCTAAGAGCGGATTAAACCAATGGAATGCGTCAGGAAGGCCAAGAAATCCCAACGAATTATATATTCCTTATCCAAAAGAAGACAGGGAACGTTTACCAGATTTCTTTCCTCCCCGAGACACGCCATTTAATTTACGTCTACCAGATGGAACCGTAATACCAGCTAAAGTATGCCAACAAGATAGTAAAGCAATTATGAGCAATCCAAATAAACTACTTGGCAAATGGTTGCTCAGAGATGTTTTTGAATTACCAGAACGCACTATAGTAACATATGATATGTTGGAAAAATTCGGCATAGATAGTGTAATTTTTACAAAAAATGCCGATTTAGATTATTCTGTAGAATTTTCTGAACTTGGAACATATGAAAAATTTTATAATATTCCTGAATAAAATTTATCGAAATAGATATTGCGGCGCGCCGCGATTTATGTTAAATTACACAAAACGGAAGGAAAGGATAAAAAATGTATACAGTGGCATCATTCTTTGCCGGTGTCGGTGGCATAGATTTAGGTTTCGAGCAAACAGGAAAATGTAAAACAATTTACGCTAACGAATTTGACAGATATGCTAGCGAAACTTTTGAAAAAAACTTTCCTACCATAAAAGTAGATCAAAGGGATATACACATAGTCCCAGAGAATGAAGTTCCATATACAGATATAATAATAGGTGGCTTCCCGTGCCAGGCTTTCTCAATTGCTGGCTACAGGAGAGGATTTGAAGATGAAAAAGGCCGTGGGGATTTGTTCTTTGAACTTGTAAGAATGATGAAGGCTAAAAAGCCACGTGTAGCAATGTTCGAAAACGTAAAAAACTTAGTAAGTCACGATAATGGCAATACTTTTCGTATTATCTGTGATGAATTAGAAAAACTTGGATATACATACACCTATCAAGTTTTAAACGCAATGAATTATGGCAACATGGCACAAAATAGAGAACGCATATATATTGTAGCATTCAAAAACAAGGAAGATTTCAATAAGTTCAAATGGCCACAAACAATACCTCTTACAACAAGTGTAAAAGATATTATAGATTTTACAAATAAAGTTGATGAAAGATTTTATTATACGAAAGATAAATATAAAGGCGATATATACGATAAGCTTATAGAAGCAACGAAAGACGATGACATAAAAAGCCCTGCAATTTACCAATGGCGTAGAAAATATGTGAGAAAAAATAAAAGCGGTGTTGTTCCGACATTAACAGCTAATCAAGGTGAAGGCGGACATAATGTATGTATTGTAAAAACAAAATATGGATTACGTAAAATGACACCGCAAGAATGTTTTAACACACAAGGGTTCCCAAAAGAATTTATTTTACCAAAGCAAAGTGACGCGCGTTTGTACAAGCAAGCCGGCAACTCAGTATGCGTTCCAGTAATACATAACATCGCCGAAAAAATAATTGAAGCCTTAACAAGCGATGATGGTAATAATTAAATTCTTCGTTCTATGATTTGACTTTTCAAAAATTGTAAGCGTAAATGTGGCAACTGATTAAAAGGGTGCCCCATGAAGTATAAATCTTACGAAGATATCAAGCCCAATAACGTTTCTACCGGCAATATGCTTTATTATTGCTCATGTCGGATTTTGAATAAAATGGAGCATCGTATCAGACGTCGTAACAACGGCTACCTGCCCTGCCACGACAGAATCCTATTACGCCGTCTGCACCGTAAAATCACTCAATTAGCCACAGTCTATAAAAATAAATCTGTTTTAGCTTGAACTTCTATAAAACGAACAAAAAAGTTGCACTTAATAAAAAAACTAATGAAACACAACCAAATAGACATGATCTATAAAATCACAACATCTTTAAGGAAACAAAAAAGAGGAACTATTTTATTTACCAAGACCTTTATTATTCCAGGCTTCATAGACAGATTTTGGCGCAAAACTTTTTAGAAACTTCTTAGGGTTTTTATTCATCTCTTTCTGAATTTCTATTTCCGCTCCTTCTTTATATCTTCTTACAGAAGATTTTTTACCAACAAATATATTTTTCATAAAAACTTTATTTACTATCTTTCCATTTTTTACCCATCCCATATGTACTGCTATTTTAGACAAATGACTAGTAGAAAAAGTTATTTGACCATATTTTTCTAAAATAAACGGCTTTACTCTTTCTACCATATCTGAAGGTGCCATATCCATCGGTTCTGCAACAAAAATTGCTTTATCCATTTCCGCATACTTTTCAACTAATGCAGGATCATTTATAAATATAGCATTCTGCGAAAAATCAGCATCATTAATGTTTTTATATGGTAATATCCGAACTTTTAATTTAAAAAATGGGTTTTCTTGAATTTCTTTTGGAATAAGTTTATAAAATTCTCTATGAAAATTTTCTAATTCTAAATTCTTGCGAACAGTTATGAAAGCATTAGAAAATTGTATTGCTGTTGCAAGCATAGTATTTATACTAAGTTCTTCACAAAACTCAGTCCTTAATATCCGCTCATAACAAAACAACCACGATTGAAAATGCCCATAGGTATAATCATCTATATCAGATATATAATGCTCTACCAAATCTCTAATATCTTTAAAGTAAATTAATAAGCGCTCTAAAGCATTTAAAAAATTTTTATCATACTTTTTTACAACTTCTTGATTGCTACGATACAATCCAAAACATTTTTCTAAAGAATAGAAAAGTCCAGTTTTTCCATCTTTATAATTCCAACCATATTTTTCAAATATAGCGTGAAACAACGCAGTATAGCCTATCGTCATCAACACAATAAAATTTTCTGTTCTAAATCTTGCTACAGGATTATTATAATTTTGAACGGCCGACAAAACAGCATTTTTAGATTTATCTATAAATATCATATAGGCTTTTTTGGCACTTTTATTTAACTTAGTCTGAGAAAATGCCTCTTTAAACTTATCAAGACTTATTCGCTTTTTAAAATCCGGCATTACAGTATATTTATTTCCATTTTTTTCTACAATGTCTCCTATTTTCCATAAATTTTTTTCTGTTGTCTTATAAGTCCATCCTGAAGCCTCTTTTAACTGCAGGAAAGTAAATTCATCATTTTCGGATAGAAACTTATAAGCATTTTCTATTTTTGTTATCAGCCCCATTTTTTCACCTATAATACTGCACCAAATACATTAATTTATTTTGCTTTAAAAATCAATTTATATATCTTGACTTTCGGTGCTTTCCAAGCAGTAATTGGACAAAGTTAAAAACACAGTAAAAACAAAGGAGTCCAATATGCCTAAATATCCTGATATAAAGGTTTATTTAACTCATCGTGATGGTAACGCTTTCGCTATTCTTGCGCGGTGTAAAAATGCCCTAACCTTAGCCGGGAAAGAAGATAAATGGTCCGAATTCTTGACCGAGGCCACCAGCGCTGATTACCCACACCTGCTTGTCACTGTTATGAAATGGTTTGAGGTTGAATAATGCCATACAAAAATCCGCCTAAGAATAATCGTTTTCGCTGTGGTACGTCCGGCAATCCGTTCGGGCGTATGCCTGAAATTACCAACAAAGACCTGTATCACAACCTGCGTATTCTACGTATGTTAGTTGATATTGCTATGCAGCATCTGCGACAAAAAGGAAACAATAATGCAACGGAAAGTTAAAGAGATTTTACCCAAAACATTTGAAGAATTAAAAGCCTTATCACAAGATGAGCGTGCGCGTTTATGGGCACGGTATTCGCCCCACCCTTTTAAGCGACAAATGCGATCGCTTTGGTACTATATTCAATGCGAACGCTTAAACCTGCGTATTGAGCCAAAGTTCATCAAGAAAATCAAAAAATATAAAGACAATCCTGCCGAATGCGTAAATCGCGTATTAAAGCACAGGTATAACATTGCGCCTGGCACAACTATCATCAGGCACTTTCGGAATATAGAACACAAGGTTCTGGTCAATTACGACAACACGTTTTTATATAACGGAAAGCAGTATCGTTCATTATCCGCAATTGCGTCTGATATTTGTGGTGCCAAGACATCAGGACCACACTTTTTTGAATTGGATAAAAGGAAAGTAAATGCCGGTGATTAAATGTGCTGTTTATGTCCGTAAGTCAACAGAACATGGGTTGGAGCAAGAGTTTAATTCTCTGTTAAATCAGGAAGAATCTTGTAAAGCATATATTGCGTCCCAGGCATTTAATAACTGGGAATATGTTCGTACTTATACCGATGCAGCGATTTCTGGTGGAACCATGG
>CALXMZ010000013.1 GCA_944389645.1 uncultured Alphaproteobacteria bacterium | reverse complement strand
GTAGTAAGAAGATACTTCATATTAGCTGCAAGTCTTGGGTTTTTAAGTTCTGGATTATAAGGAATATTAATATTCCACTTTTGTTTAATTACGGCATGAACGTATTCTACATTAGCAATCTGTGCAGCAACTACATTTTTTTCAGGGCAGTATATGCCTATAAAAATAGATATGATTAGAATAAAAAACTTTATAAGTCGTTTCATATTGTTATATAACATTTAAAACAAAAAATATTTTGTTTTTGTTATATGTAGAAAAACAACATACAAAGATGGTTAGGATTCCTTCCCGTTCTTTTTAGTATAAAATTTTTCTTCACATATAATTTATATTATATCAATATAAAAATATGTGGCAATAATTATTTGAGATAATTTTTTATTTTTTACTTTTAAATTGGATATCTCGTAATTTTTTATATTCACCATCCATAGCAACAAGCTCTGAATCTGTACCTTTTTCAACGATATGACCGTCTTTTATTACGCATATTATATCTGCGTCTAATATCGTAGATAATCTGTGGGCTATAACAAAAGTCGTTCGACCTTTCATTAAGTCTTTTAACGCCATTTGAATTAACTTTTCACTTTGTGTATCTAATGCTGAAGTTGCTTCGTCTAATAGCAATACAGGTGCGTTTTTTAATATTGCACGAGCAATCGCAATTCTTTGTTTCTGTCCACCGGATAATAAAGCACCACCTTCACCAACTTTTGATTTATATTTTTTTGGAAAGCTCATTATAAACTCATGTGCGTTTGCAGCACGCGCAGCTGCTTGAACTTGTTCAGGCGTCGCATCCGGAGCACCATATTTTATATTTTCTTCAATGGTCCCATTAAATAAAAATACGTCCTGAGATACTTCCGCAATATTTTTCCTTAAAGAAGATAACGTAAATTCTTTTATGTCTGTTTTGTTTATTTCTATTTTACCTTTCTGTGGATCATAAAAACGTTCTATAAGATTAAACATAGTTGTTTTACCGCCACCAGATGGACCAACAAGTGCACATACTTTACCAGATGGTACAGTTAAATTTATATCTTTTAATATCGGTTCATCTGTATTGTATTCAAAATATACGTGATTAAATGATACCGACATTTTATCACTTTGTAATTCCTTTGCGTTAGGGGAATCTTTAATATCTGGTTCACTATCAAGAAAATCAAACAATATTTCCGCTGCAAGTAAACCGTGCTGTATGGTATTATTAGTACTGGTTATACTTCTTGCAGGTTTGTATGCCGCTGTTAATGCTAACAAAAATGCTGTAAAGTCACCGGTCGTAATCGTGCCCGTAACTATAAAATGACCACCAATTATTAAGGCTAAGCATAAACCTATGGATATCATAAGCTCTAATAACGGTGATTGTAAAGCAAATGCTTGGGTACCTTTATAAGAGTTGATCATAGAAGATTCTAATACACGAGCAAATTTTTCTGTTTCTTTGTCCTCCGTAGCAAAAGCCTGAATCGTCTTTATACCATGTAATGTCTGATTAAGGTGCTGTGATACGTCATTCGCAATACCGAATGATTCACGAGAAAGTTTGCGGCGTTTCCTCATTATTAAAACCATAGGAATTAGTATTGCAGGTACTAAGAATAGCAAAACCGCACACATTTGAGGAGCATAATATATCATTAATGCAAGAGTCATAGTTAATGTAGCAATTTGTTGAATCGTACTGATAATTGTACCTGTTACTAAATTAAGAACAGCCCCTGCTTGTACACCAAAATAATTTAAATTTTTCCCGATACCATCACCATAGAATTTCGAGATATTCATTTTTACCATATGGTTATAAATACGTTTCTGTAAATTTGCACTGGCTATAAGTCCCGCTTTCGCCATTATTAGAGATTTTGCGTAACCGAAAATACCTTTAAACCCAAATGCAGCAATTATTTGTAAACCAAAAAAGTATATGTAATGCATACTTTTCTGAATAAATGCTTTATCAACAACCTGCTGAACAAGGGTTATCGTATAAGCTTCTGCGGCAGCGGCACCGATCGTTGCGATTATTCCCGCTAGTAACCATTTCCATTGTGGTTTACCGATTTCGCGCCATACGCGATTATAAAGAGACCATTTTATTCGGACGTTCGTTTCATCGCCCTTTATGAGTTTTTTTATTTTTTTTGAAATTTTTCTTAACATAATGCTTGGTATTATACTTTTTATGATAAGATCTGTCCAGCAAAAGATTGAAAATATATTGCCATTTAATTTTTAATTTGACAACTTTAATAAAAATGTATAAAATTCGTACGCTTTATGTATAAAAAACAAATGAAAGCAAAGTTTTGGGGTTGTAGCTCAGTTGGTAGAGCACCTGCTTTGCAAGCAGGGGGTCGTCAGTTCGAGTCTGATCAGCTCCACCAAAATTTATTAAGAAAATAAATGCGTTAAAAGGGGGTGAATAACCTATGGTAAAAGTTCTGGTTCGCGATAATAACGTAGAACAAGCATTACGTGTTGCAAAACGTAAATCTCAGAAAGAGGGGTTGTACCGCGAAATGAAAGAACGTCAGCGTTATGAAAAACCAACAACAAAACGCAAGCGTTTGAAAGAAGAAGCCGTTCGTAACGAGAAAAAACGTCAATCTAAACAAAGAATGGTTTTCGGTTTCTAAAAAAATTAAAAAAAATCCCTTTTTAGGGATTTTTTTGATATACTTCTTATGAAGGAGTTGAAAATGTATAAAAATACAAATAATAAAACCAAATTACAGAAAGAAAATATTCTTAAGACAAAAAGTTCTATTAAAAAGCAGGTTAAAGAAAAGCGAAGTGAAACATATACAAATATTTTTCAAGCATATAAAGCTTTTTGGAAACGGGGTTTTTCAGACTGGAAAGGAACTTCTTCAAGGTCAGAATTTTGGTTGGCCACTTTGTTTAATCTCATATTATTAGTTGTGCCTTTATTTGTAATTTTATTTTGTCAGGCAATAGGAGTTAAGGACCAGAGTGTGCTTACGTTTTTTATGGTTGTACTTTGCTTGCTTGCTTTATATGGTTTGGCTGTGTTTATACCAACTTTGTCTATGGGGATAAGAAGATTTCATGATTTTGGACAACCCGCATGGTTGTACGTTCTTCTTTCTTTTTCTTTAGGGGTATCATCTTTTGCAGATTTACGTATTGTTAGCAATCTATTGGGGATAATGCTTTTGGTTTTATGTGCGTTGCCTACAAAAATATCTGGTAACCCATATCATAAATATAATAAATATAAAAAATAAATAAAAACCGCAAAATGCGGTTTTTTTATTTACCCCAATATTTTCCTATTACATAATCTGCGGCAAGAGGAATAGAAAGTTCAGCAATATTTTCCATTTCAAATTTAATGTCTTTTGCAAATTTTTCTGCTAAATCTTCTTGGCATTCAAAGATAATTTCATCGTGTACCTGCATGATCATGCGAATTTTACCTTTATTTGGTTGAATTATTTTTTTATCAATATTTATCATAGCTTTGCGCATAAGGTCTGCTTCGAATCCTTGAATAGGTGCATTAATTGCGGCGCGCATTGCATAACCCTTAGTTCGTGGATTTTTTGCTTCTGGTATCTCTATTTTTCTACCCCATGGAGTATAAACGCATGCATTCTTTAAAGCGAAATTTTTTACTTTTTCTATATATTCTTTTATCTCGGGTATGCCGGACATATACGTATTAATAATTTCCTGTGCTTCTGTTCGTGATATACCAAGCTGACCAGATAGTCCGAATGATGATATACCATATATAATAGAAAAATTAACCGTTTTTGCCGCACGACGTAGTTCTTTCGGTACAGGTTGCGCTACAGGAATATTAAATATCTTTCTTGCTGTTTGCTCATGAATGTCTTTACCGGAATTGAACGTTTCTTTGAACGTATGAACGTCCGCTACATCCGCAAGTAATCTAAGCTGAATCTGAGAATAATCCGCAGAAATTAACATATAACCGTTTGGGGCAATAAAACATTTTCGTATTTCTTCACCTAATTCAGTTTTTATCGGTATGTTTTGTAAATTGGGATCACGACTTGATAGTCGACCAGTATTTGTACTTGTCTGTAAATAAGTTGTGTGTATCCTTCCGTCAGAAGCAATTTGACGCGGCAACGCGTCTGTGTAAGTTCCCGCTAGCTTTGCGATTGATCGCCATTCTAGTATTTTTTCAATGATTGGATGTATGTCTGTAATTTCTGTTAGGCTATCCGCATCCGTAGAACGTTTTTTATTGGACGGTAAGTTTAATTCATCAAATAATATGACGCTTAATTGTTTAGGACTAGCTATATTAAATTCATGACCTGCAAGACCCCAGATTTCTTTTTCTAAATTTGTTAGCTTAGCATGAAATACGGTTGATAGCTGCTGTAAACCGTTTTTATTAACAAGTACCCCCGCACGTTCCATTTTCAATAAGATTTTTAATAGTGGTAAATCACAGTTTTCATAAAGATTTCTTAATTTTTCGTTTTTATCAAGTTCTGGTCTCATCAGTTTATATAAGGCGAAACAAATTGTTGCATCTTCTGCAGCATATGGTGCCGCTTTATTTATATCTAATGTGTCAAAACGCATGTCCATATTGCGCGTTTTCTGAGAAAATAAAGATGAATATGATATGTTTTCATGCCCTAAATATTTTATTGCAAGCTCATCAAGCCCATGCCCATGTAACGTACCATGCAGAATATAAGATAATAACATCGTATCATCTATTGGTTGTATTTGTTGTATATCCCAACCCTCATTTGCAAAAATGTGCAAATCATATTTTAAATTATGACCAATTTTTATGATTCCTGAGTTTGTAAATATCGGCCATAATTTAGCGTAAACATCTTTTATATCTAATTGGTTAGGTGCAATCGTTTTTACTTCAAACAGGTCTGATTCAGATTTTATATGACGAATTGGAATATATATACCATGTGTATCGTCAATCGCCATTGATATGCCAACCAATTTGTCACTTAAAGAATTTAAACCCGTCGTTTCCGTATCAATTGCAACGATTTTTTTTATTTTCGCGATAAATTCATCTAATTCAGATAAAGTATTTATCGTATCATATGTCAGCTTTTTAACGGTAATTTTAGAAGTATTAATGTTATCATTTTCTTTCGGCAATTCGCACTTGGATTTGCCGTAATTAAAAGCCTGTGGCATGTCTTCAGGGTTGAATTTATCAAATGGAAATAGTTTCTGTATTTTTTCTACAAGAGAATTACTTTCCAGTTCAGTTTTTACATATTCTAGTGCCGCAGGCGTGTTAAAACGAAATGGTAAAATTTGTAAACCAGATAAATCTACATCGTTTTTTAGTGTTACAAGTTTCTGTGAAATATAAGCTTTTTCTTTATTGTCTTTAAGTAAATTTCTTATTCTTTCGTTCTTAACATTATCAATGTTATCGTATAAATCGTCTAGACTGCCGAATTGATTTATAAGTTCTGCGGCTTTTTTAGGACCGATTCCAGGTACCCCTGGTACGTTATCAGAAGAATCCCCCATTAAGCTTTGAACGTCTATTACATGTTCTGGATCGACACCGAATTTTTCAACAACCTGTTCATATCTAATTTCTTTTTGTTTCATACCGTCGTAAAGAAACACGCAGTCTGATACAAGTTGCATTAAGTCTTTATCGCTTGTAATTATACGCGTTGCGTCGGTTTTCGTGCAGTTTTCTCGTGCAAGCGTGGCAATTACATCGTCCGCTTCGACCCCCGGAATACATAAAACAGGGATACCCATTGAACTTATAGCCGTTCGAACCATATAAGATTGCTTTATTAAGTCTTTCGGAGTTTCACTTCTATTAGCTTTATAATCTGAATATATATTTTGTCTGAAAGAAACTCTGGAAGCATCGAAAACGCATACGAATGAGTCATCTGGTTTTGCAGACGCTAATATCGGTAAAATCATATTTAAAAAACCATATACCGCCCCAGTAGGCGTTCCGTCAGAACGCGTCAAATGACTATGAACGCCATAATAAGCTCTGAATAATAAAGAATTACCGTCTATTAACGTCAGCATTGTTGTTCCTATAATTTAAAATATGTAACGTAATTTTAATCTTAGGTCGTAATTTAGTAAATCAGTTTTTACATCATTTATGTCATAAAAATTGGGTATGTATAAAGCTCTGGCTTCTGCGTCAATTTTTATTGGTAAAACAGGTATGTCAAAAGTTAAGCCCAGCATACCTTGGAAAGCTTCTCCATTATCTACTTTTGCTTCATCGTATTTGCTATCAAAAGTTCCACCGATTCCGACACCGATATAAGGTTGAATGATTAATGAAGGAATTTTTGCGTATAAGTTTATAATTCCTAGGTTTAATGAAGTAATTTCAGTATTTATATAATCGTATTCAGCTTCTATTCTTAGAATGGGTATATCTAAACCGATTACCGCCCCATAAGATTGAGCCGTATTAGAAGTATCATTATCATTTGCGAAAATTGTTTGTCCCCCGAAACCGACTGTTGCACCGACATACGGGTCAAATATAAAGTTTGCGTTAGCTTTGGTATCAAAAGCCATAAAAGCAACTATAAAAGCAGCGATATATTTTAATTTCATATTTTTCTCCTTTATGTGATAATATAATAAAAAAAGCAGAGGCACATATGCAAGAAAATAAACCATTTTTACTAGTAGGTCTTGGTAATCCGGGGAAAGAGTACGCGTTTACGCGTCATAACGTTGGTTTTATATTTGTTGATTACTTAGCGGGTTCTGATGCGGTATGGAAGAAAGAAAAGCAGGCGTTGACGTATGTCGGTCAGATTAACGGTCATAAAGTAATTTTTGTAAAACCGCAGACATTTATGAATAATAGCGGGGAAGCGGTTGGTGCCTTGGTTTCTTTTTATAAGATACCATTAGAAAATATTTTTGTAATACAAGACGATATGGATTTAAAACTGGGGATCATTCGTGCAAAGACGGGTGGTAGTAGTGCAGGGCATAATGGTATAAAGTCAATAGATAACGCGATTGGACGTGAATATAATCGGATAAGAATAGGTATTGGTCATCCACGTGATTTTGATTTAAAGATGGATCCGTCAGATTGGGTCTTGGGTAAATTTTCTGATAACGAGTTATCTGAACTAAAGAAATTAATGGTAAATACAAAAATTTTTAATTTTGCTTGATACCGATATAACTACCGTTTCCTGGTAGATAAAATTTACCATAATTATCTTTTAAAATTGTTCCGTTTTCTCCTGTCATCATTTTACAATCTGTTATGCTTGACTTGCCTGTTTCGTTAGTTGTTGTTCCGATTGGGCAGGGGTGCTTTATACCTTGCGTGCAATAATAACCTTTTGGACATTCTGAGTAGCCTAATGTAACAGTTGCTGTACATTTGGAATCTAAACATTTCTTAAATAAGTCTTCATTTGGTGTGATAGATAGAGTCGTTTTATTATCATTTGTTTGAATCTTTAATCCTGGTACTTCTGATGATGAATTTGAACCATTTATAGAAATTGTTATGTTTTCTTCACTTATTTCTTTCCCTGCTTGTATTACGTTAGTTATTTCTATTTTGCATGGTTTATTTGGATCAATTTCACAACCTGCTTTTTGTATTGTTTTGTTTTCACCACCATCAACTTTTAAAGTATATGTAGAATATGTATGATTTGTCCAAACTGCATAGATATTGATTGTATCAGTTAGATTATCTGATTTTTCAAAAATAGAGTCAAGTTGTTCATTAGGGGCAGGTACACCGTCTGAATCAAAAAGTATTATAGAGTCAGAATTGCATAAAGTAGAAAAACCTTTAAATTTTTTGTACCATATATTTCCAATTTGTTTGGGAATCTCAATCTTATTACTTTTGAATTTTCCTTGATCATCTAGATCTATAGATAGTTCACCAATGGGGTAAAATTCACACGGGGAGGATGATAAATTCAGATACGCGTTGAATTTTATGTTTTCTTTATAGGAGCATGTAATTTGGGTTCCAATTTCGTTGTCTATTTTGGCGCGATCGAAGCTTTCTTCTTTTGCTACATGATTGTAGTCAAGTTGGCAGTTTGAGCTGTCTTGGCCATCCGCAAGTCTATATTTCCCATAGTTTGTCATTGTATAATATTTTTTGTCGTTTCCGTTATTTTTTTGGTTCCACTTACATGGGTGACATGATCCTACTGAATATGCAGAACCTACATGTTGTGGTCCTGGCACCCAATAATAATTGTCTTCACATTTTATCTCAAATGGACAATCGCCAAAAGCCCCTGAATGTATATAACATATTTGTTCTATATGTTTGGCTTCATAGGAGTAGCATCGGTATGTTGTATAGGTTTCTGAGCTTGTTGTTACGGAAATCTCTGTACTTGTGATTGCTTCAGGTTTGTTATCTTGATGTGGGAGTAAAAATGAATTTATACTCCCACAGTTATTCACATAGTTGCCATTGCCATAAAATCCAGCTGGTAATAATATAGAATAATGCGTTATTGGATCTTTATCATAAGGGGTTTCATAACAACCGTCTCGGTGGCTTGAATTTGAACAAAGATGCATTGAACAAAGTGTTTCGTCAAACACATTGGCATAAAGATTTGTAGTGGTAAATTCATAAATAAAAAAAACATATAATAAAAGATTAAATAGTTTAAATGTTTTCATATTTTTTCCTGCATTCTTTTGTTAGATTTTTACATTTTGATAATTAAATTGTCAATAGTAAAATAAAAACCGGCATGACCGGTTTTTTTTATTTTTGTAATGCTTTATTTATGGTCCACCCCTGTTGAACAAACCATAAACTATCTTTTTTATTTGTATATCCCACCCCTGGATAAAAATTAAAATCACCTTTTGCACGAACTTTGTGTGAATATTCAAGTGCTGGTTCAAGAACTTGTGAACGAAGTACACCTAAATATTGGGGAAGTAACACTTTAATCCAAGATTTATCTGGCACAATGTATACGATATTTATTTCTTTTCTTGCGACTGTTTCTTTTAATATTGGACTTATATAATATATATTATATATAGGATCTTCTATTGCTACATTTTCAAGATTATTATATGATATAGTTAGTTCTACTACATCACTTAAAACAGGTGGATTTTCCATTGAATTATCTTTATCACATGCTGGTAACATTGCAGAACCAGCAACACATAATGCAGGAATTATATTTTTTACCTTATTTTTTATATTATATGGTAAAATTTTTTTTATTTTCATTATATGCTCCTTTTTAGGGTGTATTACATTGTTTATTTATAATTATTTATTAATTATATAAATAATATAGTATAAAAAAGACTTTTTGTCAACCTTTTTTTGTCGCTTGATTATTTGTATCTTATTAACCAGTTTGTTAGATCCCATTCTCTACATCCTGGACCTGTCCACGATTTGTTTTGTTCGTCATACTCACAAATGGTATTTTCACCAATGTTATAATAATTTTTTGGAAATTCTGGTTTTGTTGCGCCTTCATTATAGTTAGGAATTTCATAAATTTTATTGCTTTTGTTTACTATTATGTATTGACCGTTACATTCGATAGTTTTCCCGTTTGGAAAGTCGGCTGACACGTTCTGATCGGCTTCGTTCGTCTTTATTTCACCGACACAGAATATATATTGATTATTTGTCGCTACAACAAATTTCGCATTTTCTGGTAGACACAAGTTGACGTTGGTATTTCCTACTTCTGTTGTGCTAGTTGGATCTACGTAATAATCTTCTGATGTGTCCGATCCCCAATAAAGTTTGTGATTAGACAAATTTGATAAAAAACAACAATGACCAAGTGTATCTGTCTTACCTTGTATGTCGTCTGTTCCGTCATATAACTTGCAACAATTAGTAGTTTTTGGATCTTTAAAGATTTCTATTTGTGCATATCCTATTGGACAATATACGTCATCATCTGTAAACATATTTGCTGGTAAACATATTGTTGTACCTTGATCTTTATCATATTGTGCAACTTGGCCTGGTCCGCATGACGTATCACGACAACTATCTGCCTCATTTTCTGTACCAGTGTTTTTTGCAAACCATGATAATAATGTGTCTGTTTCTGTTGTACCAGAAGATATCGGCATTTTTATCTGGTTGTGAGTAATCGTTTTACCCATTATCGTTGCTGGGTGGCTTTCGCAATTACCCCATACTCTTTCCGCAAGTCTGCATATTTTGCAATCTATAGAATTCGTTTTCGTGTATGATGCGTCTGTATCTAAACCACATTCTTGGGCGCATATGTCATATAAACAGTTTGCGTCGTCTGTTGTTAAACAAGCCGATGAATTATTTGTTAGTTGTATTTCTTTGCCATAAAGCGTCGAATATAGATCGTTACTGTTCGGGTTTAAAGTGCCTTTGTCTGTAAGATTTGTAATTATGTTATTTATTGATTCTGTACCGGCTTCTTTGACGCAGTTTACAACCTCGTCCCAGCAAGATGTACGATTAATGATTGATTTGCGGTTAACAGAAAGTTGAATGTCTTCGCATAATGCAAAATTACCAGATACAGATTTACATGCTTGTATTATGCAAGACCTACCAACTTCGCGACACGTTTGAAGTATCGTTTCATAGGTCTTGCTGGTAGCAATTTCTGTGATGCCTTCTGTCCATTCCGTACCACCAGTAGTTTCTTCCAATAATGCCGTACATGCATTCTGTACCTCTGAACACATTTCTTTTACAGTTTTGTCGGCAATTACACCAAATATTGATAAGGAACGTGCATCAAAATCTTCTAGCGAGTCTGCAGAATCGTTTAAACATTGCGTAGTTAACGTCGTACAACTTTGCCTAATGTCTTCAAGTTTGCTTTCTTGGGCAAGTTTTATTTGAGCTAAGGCATCTTCGATAAACGTATCCCATACGTAATCAGATATATCCTGACAGTTTTCCATCGCTGGTTCTAAATATTTCTTCTTGGAGTTTAAATATGAAACAAATTTTTCGTTACCAGGAACATTCGTCCATTTCTGATCACCTTCTGGACGTGAAATAAGATTGTTTAAGTTGGCTAAGTTCGTCGTTAAAATTGCTTCACCAGTGGACGGATCTATGTATTGACCCGTTATATCAAGACATTTCCCAAGATTATCCCCACATACCGTAGAATCGGTTAACATATCTAACATCTTTTTCTTACAAGTTAAGATGTCGTCAGAATTGCGTTCCTGATATATATCAAGCCTAGACATATCTAATAAAGCACTACCTTCACGAATCTTTTCTAGTGTTTGGTCTTGCTGAGATTCATAAGTTTTTGCAACTGTATTGCAGTCCTGTTCAATCGCCATCTGGTAACCGCTTTCTACAATATCTAGTTCGTCTTGACTACATATCTCTAACGCGATTTCGCGACAGATAGGCAAAGCCGCACTATATAATTCTGTCCCAGATTTTGTCGTAGTAGATGAACCCATTAGTGAATCTATATTATCAAATGCTGCATCCACATTTAAAGATAACGATATAGGAGATAAATTTGTATTAAAATTATTATCACTGAATGTCGTGTTTAACTTCTCTGTAATTTCATCAAGCATTTTCTTTGAATCGGTTTTATCTTCTTGTTGAAACGCAAGTTCTCCTTCTGTCGCTTCAAATAATGCTTCTGCATCTTCTTTATCCATGTTAACGGTTAATAAACGTTGGTTGAAATTTAATAGCTTGTCTTCCGCTTCGTTTAGCTGTTTCTTTATGCTATCAAATTCTTTCGTCCTAGATGAACAGGCACACCGCCTTAATTGAGAATCTTTGTTCGCGCAAAATTCGTCCATACATTCGTAATATACTTCGCGACATTTTGTATAGTCTCGGTTCATTATTTCTTCTGCCGTAATCGCACTGCGTGATAATCTATTAGACCCCGTTACCGTATTACGACGAGATGCGGATGTTTGTGATTGGCTTTTAGTATTAATGTTTCCTACGCCCGTCGGTATAATAGAACTTCTGGATATTGTTTTTGTATCCCTATAAGTCGACGGTTGTTGCGTTAAAGAATTTTGGGTTGCCCTGGATATAGATTGGGCACTGCGAGCAGAACTTTTATTATTACGAATCGATGCGTCGTTTGCAGTTGAGGTTATCGTTCTTGTTTGAACGTTAGATGTTGTTCTTGCCGATACGCTCTGATCGCTGGTTACATTAGCGTTTCTAGAACCGTTATCTGTTACAACTGAACCAGAGCGCGAGCTGATTGAACGTTCGCTTACTTGTGGTTGCGATTTTAATACGTTATTCGTCGTTCGTGATACCGTTGCGGTATTGTTTGTATAATTGTTCTGGGCTTGTGCACTTTTCTGACGGTTTGATGATGTAACGGTTGTAGTAGAGCTTCGCCTAGTAGCGGCACGCGCTGTATCACTTGTTTCTTCGGCTTTTGCTACGCAAAAACTTAGTAATACAAGACATACAGAAAAAAATAATTTTATTCCTTTCATCCTTATATTAAAGAATGTTAGCATTTTTATAAAATGACGAGCAAGAAGAAAAAATAATTTTTTGGTGCGGATAGGGGGACTTGAACCCCCAAGGATTTCTCCACAGCATCCTTAGTGCTGTGCGTTTACCAATTTCGCCATATCCGCAAACTGATTTTGTTTTGCTAATATTACAAAGAAGAGTTTTTTTTTCAACAATTTTGTGATAAAATAACTTAATAAGTATAAATTTAATAAGAAGGGAATAAAATGAAATATTTATCATCTTTTTTATTTAACGTTTCTGTGTTGGCTTTTTTACCTGTAGTTGCAAACGCTGCTGGAACTTATTATACCGGGTATTATCAGTCGCCACAGCAGAATTATTCCAATCAGACGTATGCTCAACGTCAGACGACAAATTATTCTTCTAGTAGAAGTTATACGACACCTTCTTATTCTAGTACAAGGTATAATCAGTATAATAACCAAAATAATACATCAAATCAGCAGAATCAAAGCAGTTCATCTAAAAAGTCTGACTCTAATTCGTCAGGTAAAACAAGTGATAGCGGTTTCTGGTTAAATGCTGGATTGTCAAGAGAATCTGCTATGTGGCAATTTGAAATGAAAGAGTCTGGAAGCGTATTACATTATGATAATGTTGCTTGGAACGTTTTAGATATTAACGGGGGATATGCTTTTGAGATTGGTAAAACAAAAATGCAAATAGATGCTGGTTTTAAATATGGTATGCAAGCTGGTGAAAACACAATGGTCGATGATGACGTTTCAAATGGTGGTTATTTTATTACTCAATGGGTGGATGCTGAAGATAATAGCGTAATAGGTGATGAGATCGGTCATGCTTTGTCTATCGGTACTAGCCAAGGTGGTAGTATGATGAACTTTAACGTCGGTTTTGGATTAGAAGATTTCTTTACTGTAGGTAAAGTAAAAATGACTCCGTCTATCGGTTACCGCTATTTGAAATATAAACTAGAGACAGAAAAAAATTATGGTTTATCGGTTGATACAGCTGCGTGTTTTGAAGTAAATGGCGAAATTCAATGTGATCCAGCCATCGTGGTGGATTATGGTAACGGTACGCAACAAATTATATGGCGTGATGATATAAATAATGAGATGACCATAGCTTCTGGGGCTTCGTATATAAGTACTGGTGGTACATATTATTATCAGCAACCAGGCGTTAGCCATTCTTATGATGTTGCTTGGGCCGGACCTTATTTTGCTATGGATATGGATTATATAATTAATCAAAATAATGCGGTAAATGGACGTATTGAACTTGGGTTACCTAGCTATTCTGCAACAGGTGATCAACCGTATCGTTTTGATTGGCAACATCCGAAAAGTATAGAAGATGAAGCTGGTATCGGTTCTGCTTTCCATTTTGGTTTGGGAGCAAACTGGACTACAGCAATAACGGATTCTGTAGCTTTGTCAATAGGTTTAACTTACGATTATTATTCTGTAAGTGACGCTGATGCAAAAACGTACTTAAATGAAGCTTATTATACGGATTTATATAATGCTATATTAAATTCTGGTTCTTATGCCGATGAAGATGCTATGTTAGACCCTGAAACTGGTAGCGCTGTTGCAATAAATATTAAGAATTTAGAAAAAGAGTGTCCTGGGTGGGTTTGTTCGGCTAAAGGAGAAATAGAATCTTTTTATAAATCTATGGGTATTCGTGTGGGTATTAATGCTTTATTCTAAGAAATGTTAACAATAAAACACTTTTTATTCGCTTTTTTATGCGTGGGGCTGTTTCAAAGCGCTTATGCCGCAAACTTGTCTAGTAGTGCTTATGTAAATATTACAAGTGATACGGCAGCTAATGCGAAAAATATCGCTTTTGATGAGGCTAGGAAACAAGTAATTAAAGATGTTTTGTCTCAATATGCTGATCCAGAGCAATTAAATGAAACGTTAAAAAATGCTAACGTTGATGATTTAACAAATTTAGTTGCTTCATCTATGATAGAAGGTGAAAAGTTGTCTTCCTCTGCATATTCAGCAAACATTTCTATGGAAATAGATAGAAAAAATGCAAAAAAATGGTTAACTGATAATAATATTCAAAATTGGTTACCAGATGAAACAGAATTTGATGTATTCCTTGTCCAAGTTATTATGAAAGATAAGCTTGCTGATTGGATAGAGATTAATAAAATTGCAAGAGAAGATAATATAGAAATGTTAACAAAATATATTAATGGTAATCAAATAACAGTGGAAATACCCGTTTCTAATCGTAACGCTTTTACTATTGCCGTCGCTGAAAAGGGGTGGAAGTATTATAATAAAGATGGCGTTTTGCGTATATGGAAATAGTCTTAAAGCTTTTTCGCATTTAATTTTCTAATATATAAATTACGTTAAGCGTATTTTTTTGTGTTTATATATTAGGGGTTCAAAATTGAAAAAGTTATTTGTAATTTTTGCGCTGGTTTTTTGCCCTTATACAGTTGTATTTGCAGAAGATATCCAAAAGATAAATTCTAATAAGTCAAATTTAATTCTATCGATAAGACGAATTGGTTTAGATTTTTCTAAAACGAAGGTGAATAATTCTGAATATTATTTAGATTCTCCTGTTTCTTCTTTAAGTGCGACCAGTCAGGAATATATAAAGGGCGTTTTTGATACTGTTTTAGAATATGTTAAAGAAAAATTTAATTGGGATAACGGTTTGTTTATGGAATATAGTAAAACTACATTAAAACCTTATAATGCGCCCCCAGTAAAAGATGAGAATTTGGATAAAATTTTGTTATATAGTAATTTTTCTTATAATTGTTGGAGTTTTTTCGGTTTAAAACTTGGGCCAACATTTCGTGAGGCTTACGAGACACAATTTACTAATAGCGATGAAAATCCTCGGCAAAACGTAAATAGATTTAGTATGGGGTTTTCTTTGTTTGATCATGATATTATTAAAAGTTTGTATTTGGTAGGTATATACGAGTACGATTTTACTTATGCGCATAAGCAAAATAGTAAGCTAGGTTTGGGAGTTGGGGGAAGGTTAGAATATGAATTAAGAAAAGGTGTAAGGTTTTCTTTGGATAGTTATTATCGACAATATTTCGTTTATTCTGAATATATATCTACAGATTTAGAGCGAGATTTTAATTTTATAATAAGAATGGATACAAATTTGTGGGGTGGTTTTACTATGGGACCGTATGCTCAGTATAGATTAGCTAAGTCAAAAGGCGCTAGTGTATATGGTAGTAATTTGATATTTGGGATATCTTTTAACTATATAACAAAATTTTTATTAAATTAAAAATTTATTTTACCTTTTGTTATTATATAGAATTCGTTTTTACTAAACGGGTTGTCTATAAAGCCTGTCGTAATATTTCTGTATGATAAAGAATATTCTATTGACGGTTGACTTCTTAAGTCTATTGAGTATTTTTTGTATAGTATATGTCGGTTAGTATCTTGTCCGTATGGTACTTGTAAACTCATTCCCCCATAAATTATTGTGTCTGGTATTGCTAAACTAAAAGTAAAATCTTTGAATTTGATACCTGTGCTAAACGATGTTGTATATATATTAGAAAAGTCTGTTATTAATGAATCTGTTTCTGGTTTAGGGCTGGAAATACCTATTCGTAAACGGTTAAATAATGTGATTTCGTTAATTTTTATTTCATTGTAAGTACCTATAAAACTAAGTAAATTCTCATCTTTAGTTTGCAGAAAACCATCACTTAAAAATAAATCAGTGCTTTTTAATCCGAATTCAAGGTTGTTTAAAGAAAAATAGATTATTTCTTCTTGTGAGGTTAATTTTTTAAATGCTTTCCCCATAGAATAGCTTGATATGTTATCGGATAGTTTTGTATCAAAATTTCTACCAAAGCTATCAAAAAATGCGAAAGTTATATTTTCCGATTTTATTTTTTCTGCAATTGGTGCAGATATATTAGCAGCACGTAACGGTAGCATGGTATTTGTATCTTTGATTGGAACTAAATTTGCTCCAACAGGTCTGGTCGCACGTTCTAAATCTAGCATGCCATGACCATATATCTCATCGATACCTGGTGTGCCAAGATCTCTGGCAGTACTGAACAGTAATTCAGTGATTTCTGGAGATGACATATATGGGAAAGCCTCTTTAAGTACAGCAATCGCAGCTGATACTATCGGAGCTGCAAAACTTGTACCACTTTTCTGACCGTTGCCTGTATTTATATTGCTGCCTGGGGCTGTTATGCAATATTCTTTCGTTATACCGCACTTGTTGCTATATTCTGCTAATTGACCTGTTGAACTATCCCATGCCACTACATTTATAAAATGACCTTTTAATTCCGGCATAACAATTGGTATCGCAGATAAGGCGCTACTTTGAGATTTAGAATCGTTACCTGCTGCCCAAACAAATATTGCATCGCGTTTTATCGCTGCATTTGATAAACTGTCTACAAAATTTCTGTCTGTTAGTTGTATCAGTTGGTTACGAGATTTTAAAGCTGAAGCGCTCATTGATACCGACCAGCTAGAATTAAAAATATTTGCCGTCTGATTTGAATTAATTATTTCTCCTATTTCTTTGTAGGATATGAAATCTAAATTGTTTGCAATTTTATATGAGCTTACGTTCGCATCTGGTGCAATTGGACCAGACGCGATAGCTGCAACTGCTTGACCATGTATGCTATCAAGACCTGCATCTAAAATTGCTATTTCAGAGCCTTTGCCTGTAAAACCGCGAGCCAAAGAATACGCCAGTCTTATATCATTATATTGGTCTGCATTTTTTATATAATCCTGAGAACTCATTGATTCTGCCAAATGGACGGATTCAACGTCGCCCCCAACCATATTATATGTAGAAATTGTGGGTTGAACGTAAAAGTTCTCTTCGTTAGAATGAGAAAAAGATTTATTGCTTGCTAGGTTTATTAATGCTGCTGCGCCACCAATTAAAGCAATACCACTTATTGTTTTTAAAGCGGTATTTGTAAAGCTTTCGTTTAAATCACATTTTTCTTTGTTTTCTTCATAATATGAAACTTCTGAACAGCTTTTGTAATCAAAAGCAATGACGTTTCTTGTAATTAGCGTTGATGTTATTACGCTTATGATGATCGTTTTTGATAATTTCATATTTTTATATTATTATACAAATTTATTTTGTCAACTTTTTTAGTGGTTTATTAATTTATTCATTTTGTTTAATTTTTTCTTGATTTCTTGTGGTTTTGAGGATAATATAAACTCACGCTCTGTTTAGAGTGAATGACACAACCGTTTAGTTTAGTTTAGTTTCTGTCTGGGTGGTTAATCCGGCTTTTTTACTGACGGTGAGGATAACAACAGAAAAAAGGATAAAATCATGGCATTGCCAACATTTTCTATGAAGCAGCTTATGGAAGCAGGAGTACATTTCGGTCATCATACACGTCGTTGGAACCCTTTGATGACGCCATATGTTTACGGTGTGAAAGATAAAATACATATAATTAATTTGAATAAGACTGCACCATTATTGCATCGTTCGTTGGTTGCTTTGGAAGCAATTGCGGCTGCAGGTGGTAAGATTTTGTTTGTTGCAACTAAACATCAAGCAAAAGATATTGTTAAGGATGCAGCAGAACGTTGCGGGCAGTTTTATGTAAATAATCGTTGGTTGGGTGGAATGTTGACTAATTGGACAACTGTGTCTCAATCAATACGTCGTCTTAAAAAGATGGAGTCTGATATAGAAAACGCCGATAAATTAGGGTTGACTAAAAAAGAAGTCGGTGTAATGACCAAAGAAGTTGAAAAGTTACGTGACGTTTTTGGTGGAATTTTGGAAATGCATGGTATTCCTCAGGCAATGATCGTAATAGACGTTCCCCGTGAAATGAACGCCGTGCGTGAAGCGAAGAATTTGGATATACCGACAATTGCAATTTGTGATACAAATGCTAACCCAGAAATGGTTGATTACCCAGTTCCAGGTAATGATGATGCTTCAAGAGCAATGCAATTATATTGCGATTTATTTGTTGATGCTATATTGTCTGGTATCGAAAAACGTTTGGGGGGGGCTACCGGTAAAAAAGTAGAGTCTGATATGGCTACTGCAGTTGCCGAAGATTTTGAAGATGAGGTTAAAGAAAAAGAAGCTCGTAAAAAATCTAAAACTTCTGAAGCTCGTGCAGAACGTCGCGGTAAATTAGCTGAAAAAGCAGAAAAAGCTGATAAATAATTTTAACACTCGTCTGTTAATTGTATGTAAAGCTAATGCTTTATAAGATCTGTAAATTTCTGTATCGCATTAGCTTATAAAAAATTAAAGTAAAAATTATGGGAGAAACACAATGGCAGAAATAACAGCAAAATTAATTCAAGAATTGCGTGAAAAAACATCTGCAGGTATGATGGATTGTAAAAAAGCTTTGATCGAAAATAATGGTGATATTGAAGCCGCTGCTGATTGGTTGCGTCAGAAGGGTATTGTAAAAGCGGCCTCAAAAGCGGGGCGCGTTGCCGCATCTGGTTTAGTAACAGTTGTAAAGTGCGATAATTTGGGGTGCGTCGTCGAATTGAATGCGGAAACAGATTTTGTTGCGAAAAACGATAAATTCCAGAAATTAGTTGCCGACGTTGCCGGTAAAGCTTTGGAATTAAAGGGGGATTTTGATGCAACTTTAGCCGCAGTTAAAGATGATATTGCCGCAACGATTTCCACAATCGGTGAAAATATGAATTTGCGCCGTATTGCAAAGGTTTCTGGGGATCATATTTATACATATATTCATAATGCCTTGGTTCCGGGTATGGGGCAAATAGGCGTTGCTGTTGCAATAAATGGTGATTCTGAGAAGATAAATGAAATCGGTAATAAAATTGCTATGCATATAGCTGCAAACAAACCAGAATTTATGACAATTGCTGATGTAGATCCTGTCGCTGTTGAACGCGAGAAAAAGGTATTCATTGAATCTGGCGCAACTGCTGGTAAACCAGAGCAGGTCGTAGAAAAAATGGTAAACGGTCGCATACAGAAATATTATGCAGAAACTGTTCTAGAAGAACAACCATTTGTTATGGATCCTTCTAAGACCGTAAAGCAGGTTGTTGAAGAAGCTGGTGGTAAATTGGCAGGTTTTGCATATTATGTACTTGGTGAAGGTATTCAGAAGCGTGAAGATAATTTAGCTGATGAAGTTGCAAAAATGCTGGGTTAATTTTATACTTTGCTGAAAATTAAAATTATACGAATCCGGCATTATGGTCGGATTTGTTTTTGTTCGCTAAGAGTTGCAACAGTAAGTAAACTTTGCTATCATTTGCATAAAAGGACTTTATAGATGAAAAATGAACTTTTAAAAGAATTGGAAGCGCGTGGTTTTTTAAATCAGGCATCAAATTTAGAAGGTTTAAATGATGCTTTAAATGCTGGTAAAGTTGTCGGGTATTGGGGTACAGACCCTACGGGGGATTCTTTACATGTCGGTCATTTAGCTTCTTTGATGTTTATGCGCTGGTTTCAGAAATATGGACATAAACCGATATTATTAGTAGGTGGTGCAACAGGACGTATCGGAGACCCCTCTGGACGTGATAAAGGTCGACCTATGTTAACAGATGAACAGATCGAGAAGAATTGTGCAGGGCTTCGTAAGTCAATATCTAAATTTGTAACTTTTGGTGACGGTGATACCGATGCAATTATGGTGGATAATTATGATTGGATGAAAGATTATAATCATTTAGATTTTTTAACTCAGTTCGGTACGGATTTTACCGTTCCAAGAATGTTGTCTATGGAAAGTGTGAAGCGTCGTCTGGAAAATGGTATGACTTTCTTAGAATTTAATTATATGACTTTTCAAGCGGTTGATTTTCTGACTTTGTACAAAAAATACAACTGTATATTGCAGTTCTGCGGTGCTGATCAATGGGGTAATAGTATAATGGGGGTCGAATTAATAAGAAAAAAACTTGGTAAAGAGGCTTTTGTTCTTTCGACGTCCATTATAACTGACTCAAAAGGAGAAAAAATCGGTAAATCTGCAGGTAACGCTGTTTTTGTAAATGAAGATAAAACTTCACCATATGAATACTATCAATATTTTAGAAACGTTCCTGATGATTTAGTAGATAAATTCTTAAAGATATTTACAGAAATACCATTGGACGAAATTGCAAGATTATCAAAATTGCAAGGTGCAGAATTAAATGAAGCAAAAAAAGTGCTTGCTTTTGCTGCAACAGAAATTGCTCATGGTCATGAAGCTGCGGTATCGGCCGAAGAATCAGCTTTGGCGTTATTCGAAGGAAGCAGAAATTCTGAGAATATTCCGACAATAGAGCTTAAGATAAAAGATAATATAGGGATTATTGATTTCTTAATTGCATCCACTTTATTTACTTCTAAGTCGGAAGCCCGAAGAATGGTTGAGCAGGGGGGAATTCAAATTAACGGTAAGAAAATAACAGATTGGAAATCTGAACTTGATTTAGCAAAGGAATTTCTTATACAGAAAGGTAAAAAAACGTTTTTGCGAGTCATAAAAAAGAAATAATGAAAAAGTTATGTATTATTTTTTCTTTATTATTTGTAAGTCTGGGGCAGTCGGTTTATGCCGCTAGTGAATTGTCTCAGATTCAGGCTCAGATAAAAAAAACTGAACAGCAAAATAAAAAATTAGAGCAACAAGTAAAAATTTCTGATAAGGATGTTGCAGAAACTAAAAAAAAGTTAGTCAAAACTGCAGATAAAGTAAGTTCTCTTGAGGAACAACGTAATATAGTTGAAAGGAAAATAAAAGAATTAGATTCTCAAAAGAATAAATTAGAAGCAGAGTTGTTGAATAACCAAGAACAAATTGCCGATGCTGCAGCAAGAATTTTATTTATTGCATCGCATCCAAGTTTTGATTCAGAGTCTATGCACGAATACGTTTTAAGTTCTTCTGTATTAACTGGTTTTGCTGATAATCTTGATGATGAAATACGAATTGCTACTGAAAAAATTAAAGAGCTAGAAAAAATTAAAGAACAACGAGCTATTGAAAAAGAAAAATTAGATAGAACGGCAAAAAAATATACAACGGAAAAAGATGAATTAAATAAATTATTGCGGGCTCGTTCTGTACAAAATCAGCAGTTAAGGACTAAACAGTCCGAGTTACAAAACAAATTGCGTGAATTGTCAGCGCGCGCAAAAACTATATCTGAGTTATCTGCTGGCGTTGGGAGTTCTGAAATGTCTGGTGATTCACGTTTTTCTTTTCGTAAATTAAACCAACCCGTTAGAGGTAAAGTCGTTGTTCATTTCGGTGAAAAAACGGCACTGGGTCTAAAATCAGATGGTTGGCGTATTCGTGTGCGTGATGATGCGTTGGTTATGGCTCCTGCTGATGGTGAAGTTAAATTTGCAGATAGTTTTAAAGGTTTCGGTAAAGTTGTTATAATGTCTCATAAAAATGGTTATAACACTGTTATGACCAATCTTGGAGTTATAAATGTAATGCTTGGGCAGGAAGTGTTAGCCGGAGAACCCATAGGAAGAATGGATCCAAATAAACCAGAAATGTATCTTGAAGTTCGTCGTGGAAATAAAGCTGTTGATCCTGCAAAGTTATTTAAAGAACAAAAATAAACATCTATTAATAAATTCATAATTTATTTTTTATTGTATACGACAGAACAGTATAAAGAATATTTTATTAAAATAAGAAATCTTAGATTGTTAATGTCGTATCATTCGGTTAGCGGCTAATAGCATGTTTTTTTAATATTTTAATGATGTTTTCTTGCGTTCTTACAAGACAGTTAAGCATGTACTTATTATATGTACGACAGTCACCATGGGCACGTGCAATTAATGCCAGCGCATAGTTTTTGTAATCTGTTTTATAGTTGAATAAAATTGGTTCACATTGATGTTGCAATAAAAACCAATTCATTACGACTCTTGCTGTTCGTTTATTAAAATCGTCAAATGGTTGGGCGGCAAACATTTCATAATGAAAATCTAGTGCACGCGTAAGATAATCTTTATGAGATTCTTCATTCGTTAGACGAAAAGCGATGTCATCCATTATAAAGTTTATTCTATTATAGTCCGGAGTTGAAATGTCTGTCCCCATTAAGAAAACGCCATTTGAAATACGGTACCTCCCTGGTTCTATTTTTGTTTTATTTGCAAGTCTACGGTGTATGTCAATTATTTCAAGGTGGGTAAGTTTCGTTTTTAAAGCTGAAGGACTACGAATATAATCAAACGCTTTCTCAATATTTTTTATATTCGTATAATCAAGCCATAAATTTTTTTCTTTACTTTTCGTTATGTACGGAATTCGCATCAGAATTTCTGCTTCTTTGTGTAGTTGATAACGGATCCAGTCAACTTCTAAGAATTTTTTTGCTTTATCGTTTAATAAGGTACAAATTTTTTCGTGATTTTTACTAATTACATAACGAATATCTGCGTTCTTTTTTATATTATATATGATACTTTCTGCATATTCCGATTTTTGTTGAGGCTTTTTCATATTTTTTCCTATCATTATTACAATAATATAGTACACAATGTTATTTTTGTCAATATAGTTTTTGCAAAAACAGGCTTGCGATGACTTCGTTTTTGTTTTATGGTTGTAACGGTTAAGTTCTTTATTGTATAGGAAAGGATCGTTTCATGTTAAAGAAAATATTTGTTTTTTTGTTTTTAGTTATCCCTGTTGCGACTTTTGCGGCAGATAAAACAAAAAAAGAAGAACCTATTGAGCATCTAACTGATGAACAAATATATGAACAATTAAAAAAACTAGCGTTGGTTTTTGAGACTGCTCGTGAAGAATTCGTAGAAGAAGTTGATGAAAAAAAGATGCTTGAAGCTGCTATGAATGGTATGCTTGGTGCTCTTGATCCGCATTCTTCTTATTTATCTGCGGACGATTTTAAAGAATTTAACGATAAATCACATGGTGAATTTGGTGGGCTTGGAATTCAAATTACAAGTGATAGGGGGGCAGTAAGAGTAATTTCTCCGATTGATGATACGCCTGCTGATAAAGCGGGAATAAAAACCGGTGATTATATTACTCACATAGATGATGAGCAGGTTTTTGATATGACTTTGAACCAAGCCGTCAAAAAAATGAAGGGGCGTCCGGGAACAAAAGTTAAACTAACAATCGTTTCTGAGGGGAAAGAACCTAGAACTTTGACTTTAAAGCGTGCAATAATAAAAGTTGATTCTGTAAAGTATGAAGAGAAATCTCTGGCAGATGCGGCTGAAGACGCCGAAAAAATTGGTTATATAAGAATTTCTGATTTTGGAGCAACAACCGCTAAAGAATTGAAAGAGGCATTAGAAAAATTAGAAAAAAAAGATGTTATAGGTTACGTTTTAGATGTGCGTAATAATCCAGGAGGATACTTGACTGCTGCAATAGAAGTTGCAGATGCGTTTTTAGATGGCGGTGAGATAGTTTCTACCAGAGGAAAAAATAAAACAGATATTGAACGATCTTATGCCAAAGAGGGTGATCTTGCAAAAGGTAAACCTGTTGTCGTGTTAATAAATCATGGTTCCGCATCTGCTTCAGAAATTGTTGCAGGGGCCTTACAAGATAACGGGCGCGCTTTGGTTATGGGAAGTCAAAGCTTTGGAAAGGGAAGCGTACAACAGCAGAAACCTTTGGGAGATGGGACGGCTATACATATAACTATTGCACGTTATTATACGCCTAGTGGACGTTCAATTCAAAATGAAGGCATTACACCAGATGTAGAAGTTCTACAAAGTAAAGTAGAAGTCTTAGAAAAAAAAGAAAGTATGTATTCAGAAGCTTCTTTTAAAAATGCTTTGAAAAATGAAAATGCTAAGAATAAAAAAGCAAATAAATCAGAAGAAGATGATGAAGAATTAACTGACGAGGAAAAAGATGCTCTGGATTATCAGTTGCAACGAGGTATGGATATGGTAATCGCTATGTCTAAATTACAAAAAAGAATTGAAAAAATAGAAGAATTCTCAGAAGAAGTTGATGATAAAGTTGATGAAAAAGCAGAAAAAGAAAGTACCAAAGATAACGATAAACCTAAGAAAAAATAAAAAAGCGGACAATCCGCTTTTTTATTTTTATAAATATATTTGACAAAAAATATATTGTGTATACACTTTGATTGTGCTTTACAAGTATTTAATTTATAAATGGGTGTATTAATGTCTAGAAAACTTTCTAAAAGATATTTTGTGCAGGATGGTCAGAAATACGACATATTTAATTTACCTAATGGGTTTGTAGTAAAGGGCAATTTAGATATATCTAATATGGGGTTAAATTGTTTACCAAATTTATCAACTATTGTTGTACAGGGGATTTTTAATTGTTCATATAATAATTTTTATAATTTGTTAAATGGTCCTAAATATGCCACTGAATATGATTGTTCTTATTGTAATTTAAGAAGTTTGTTGGGGGCTCCTGAATGTGTAAAAGAGTTTTTATGTTGTGGTAATCGGTTGACCTCTTTAAAATATGGTCCTAAAAAAGCAACGGTATACGACTGTTCTGGTAACGACCTAATAAATTTTGATTATATGCCGTCTGATTGTGATAATTTTATTTTTTTTGATAATTTTATTTATAATTTTTATGAACCTTTTTATAATCGCTTGAGAATAAAAAATGGTAAGGTTTGGACATCAAAAACTAGATAATTCTTCTTTTTTAAAGATTTTTTAGAAGTTTTTTCAATTAATTCGTCGTTTCCTTTAATTTATTATAGAGATGTTATCATTTCAATAAAAATATGAAAAATAATTGTTTTATAGAACCGTTTTTATAGAAAAAATTCCTGATTTTAGAAATTAATATGCGGTCTATCTGTTTGTTTGTAGTTGATTTTTTCTTAGCTGTTTTTTGACAAAATATTTTTTTGTTGACAAAAGAAAAAAGTTTGTTATAAATATTCGGTCAAAAAAGGATTTATATATGAAAAATGAAAATAAAAGATATTTTACGCAAGAAGGCAAAGTGTACGATATTTTTAATTTACCGAAAAATTTTTTTAGAAAAGGTGATCTTGATTTATCTGATATGGACTTAAAAGAATTACCGGATTTATCTACAATTAAAGTACATGGGGTACTTGATATTTCTAGAAACGGGTTAACAAGTTTAAAAGGTGCGCCATATTATGCATATTACCTTATCTGTAGTTTTAATATGTTATCGGATTTACAATATTGTCCAAAAGAATCTAAGCTTATAGATTGTTCTTGGAACAGAATAAAAACTTTAAAATGGGTACCAGAAAATCTTAGTTATCTTATTTGTTGTCATAATGATTTGATAGATCTTGATGGTATAAAAAAATTAAAACATTTAAAAAGTCTTAATTGTATTGCTAATAAATTAAAAACTTTAAATGGTGCGCCATATAATCTGGAAAAGATAGAATGCGGTTTTAATTACATAGAATCTTTAGTTGGTGGACCTAAAAAAATATTGCATTATGATTGTTCTCATAATCCTAATTTATCGAATTTGGGGTTGGAACATATTGAAGAATGTGAACGTATGGAAATCAGTGGTACGTCAGCACATAAAGACTTATTGGAATTATATGGTAATACTTTAAGAATAAAAAACGGTGAGATAATACCGTCACATTCAAGATAAATCTAGAAGAAAGAGGCTTTTAAGCCTCTTTTTTATACGTTATTTGTTAATAAAACTTGCCTTACTCTTTAATTGGGGGTATCATTTAGCCGGTATAATTTTAAGGAATAAAAAATGGCAAATTTAATTGTTGACGGGAATTGGGCGGCAGCAGATGTCGCATATAGATGTGTAGATTTCGCAGCTATTTACCCCATTACACCAAGTAGCACCATGGGTGAATTAGCGGATGAATGGGCTTTTCAGCATAAGAAAAATGTTTGGGGGGCAATCCCAGAAATTATAGAAATGCAATCTGAGGGTGGGGCGGCAGGTGCTATGCATGGTGCTTTGCAAATGGGGGCAATTGCAACAACTTTTACTGCATCTCAGGGTTTGTTATTGATGATCCCTAATATGTATAAGATTGCGGGTGAGCAGACACCTTTTGTTATGCATGTAGCTGCACGTGCTTTGGCAACGCATGCGTTATCTATTTTCGGTGATCATAGCGATGTTATGTCGGTTCGTTCAACTGGATTTGCTTTGTTGTCAAGTCATAACGTTCAGCAGGCTCATGATTTAGCGGCAATCGCACATGCGGCAACTTTGCGTGCTCGCGTTCCTTTCTTGCATTTCTTTGACGGTTTCCGTACAAGTCATGAAGAATCTAGACTTGATAGAATAAGTGATGACGTTTTGCGTGAAATGATACCAGAAGATCTGGTCTTGAAAAATCGTGAGCGCGGTATGAGCCCAGATAAACCTACTATTCGTGGTACTGCACAAAATCCAGATGTTTATTTCCAGGGGCGTGAGGCTTCAAATCCTTTGTATATGAAAACGCCTGATATAGTTCAGGATTGTATGGATAAATTTGCTAAGTTAACAGGTAGACAATATAATTTGGTTGATTATGTCGGTGACCCAAATGCAGAAAATGTTATAGTTGCTATGGGAAGTGCTTGTGAAACAATAGAAGAAACCTTACCTTATTTACCAAAGGGGTTGGGGCTTTTAAAAGTTCATTTGTTTAGACCTTTCCCATGTGAGTCTTTCTTACGTTCTTTACCAAAAAACGTTAAAAGAATTGCTGTCTTAGACAGAACGAAAGAACCTGGGGCAATAGGTGAACCGTTGTATCAAGATATAAAGACTGTTATCGGGGATTCCGCAGAAGTTTTTGGTGGAAGATATGGGTTAGGTAGTAAAGAATTTAAACCGCGTGACGTAAAAGCTGTATATGAAAACTTAATGCTAGGTAAATTGCACCACAACTTTACAGTCGGTATTGATGATGATTTGACAGATCTTTCTTTGAAAACAGACCCTGCATTCGCAGTTGAAGCGCCTAATTTTAAAACGGCTATTTTATATGGTATCGGTTCTGATGGTACTGTCGGTGCAGTAAAAAATATTGTCAAGATTGTCGGGGAAAATTCTGATTTGTATCCCCAGTCTTATGCTGTGTATGACTCTAAGAAGTCGGGTGGGCTTACTGCTTCACATGTGCGTTTCTCAGACGAACCGATAAAAAGTCAATATTTAATAGAAGTTGCGGACTTTATCAGTGTTTCTAATTTTATGATCGCCCAACGGTTTGATATATTTAAGGGGTTACGGGCAGGGGGGATAGTAATGATTAATACTTCTATGTCCCCAGAAGTAGCGTTTGCAAATCTGCCTCGCGAAAGTCAAGAACATTTAATCAGAATGCGTGCGCGTGTATTCTTTTTAGACGCGAATCGAGCCGCAGCAGAATTGGGGTTGGGGAATAGAATAAATACTTTTATAATGCTTAACTTCTTTAATTTGACGAAAGTAATCGATCCTGTTGTTGCAGCTAAAAGTGCTAAGGTAGCAATTGAAAAGACTTATAAGAAAAAGGGTATGGATGTTGTAAAGGCTAACTGGACAGCAGTAGATAAGGCCGGAGAATTCTTGCAAGAATATAAATTACCTTCATCTATCTCTAATTTTGCTCCGGATTTTGTACCTGCTATGACATTGGATACACCTGCAGAAATTGCCGGAACATTGGGAGAAATGGCTGCTCAGCGTGGAGATACTTTGCCGGTCTCTCGTTTTAAAGTAGATGGGGAATTCGGAGCAGGTCAATACCCTGTCGGTACCGCTAAATATGAAAAACGTGCTATATCAGATAAAGTTGCTACTTGTGATTTATCAAAATGTATCCAGTGCGGTAAGTGTTCTATGTTGTGTCCACATGCGGCAATACGTATCAAGGTTATGACAGAACAGCAGGCTAATGAAGCTCGTGAGGCTGGTATAATTGTTGTTCCTATGAAGACGACTGAACTTGGGCAAAATATGTATTTTACATTGAATGTTTCCCCTGCAGATTGTACGGGATGTAATGTTTGCGTCAAAAATTGTCCTGTAAAGGCACTGTCTATGATGCCTATGAAAGATGCTGCAGAAAATCAAAAAGCTTTCGATGCGTCCGTAAAATTACCGGATTTTCCTAAAGATAAATTAAACTTGAATATCCCAAAACATGTAGAGCTATTACCTCATTATTTTGAATTCCCGGGGGCATGCGCTGGTTGTGGTGAAACTCCGTATATAAAGATGCTAGCTCATTTATTTGGTGATAGAATGGTGGTTGCAAATGCAACAGGGTGTTCTTCTATTTATGGGGCCAATCTTCCTACAACTCCGTGGACTTGTGATGCGAACGGTCGCGGTCCCGCATGGTCTAATTCGTTGTTTGAAGATAATGCAGAATATGGTTTAGGTATGCGTTTGGCGTTAAATCAGAAACGGAATACTTTGAAAGGTTTATTATTCGAATTAAATGTTCAGAATGTAGAAGATCTGTTTGCCGAAACTAACCCCGATAAACAGCGCGAAATAGAAAATAACTTGCGAAATTTATTAGCAAAAATCGATTCGCCACGCGCAAAGTTAGCCATTAGTTTGTTAGGTGAAATTGTAAATAAGTCCGTATGGATTATCGGTGGTGATGGTTGGGCATATGATATCGGTTACGGTGGATTGGATCACATATTACATAGCGGCGAAAATGTAAATATATTGGTCTTGGATACAGAAGGCTATTCTAATACTGGCGGACAGCAGTCTAAGTCAACGCCTTTCGGGGCAAGTATGAAGTTTGCAATCGGTGGGAAAGAGCATGCAAAGAAAGATTTAGGTATGATCGCTATGATGTCTGGTGCCTATGTTGCGCAAATTGCTTTGGGGGCAAATCAAGCACAAGCGATTCGCGCTTTTCGTGAGGCAGAAGCTTTTAACGGTCCGTCTATAATATTAGCTTATGCTCCATGTATTGCACATGGCTTTGCGTTGCAAAACGGCCCAGAACACCAAATGCAAATGGTAAATACAGGTGCATGGCCTCTTTATAGGTTTGATCCACGGTTGATAGAAGAAGGTAAAAATCCATTAATGTTGGATTCTAATGTTGATAATCCGACACCTTTGGAAGAATTCTTGAAAACTGAAAGTCGTTTCGGGGCTGCGCGTGCAGCTAACCCAAATTTTGATCGTTTAGTTGAGGAGGCTAAAGAAAATAATAAGTATAAAAGTGAGCTAAAAAAATATATTGCTCATTTTGCAATGATGAACTCCCCAGAAGTAAAAGAAAATGGGGAAGGGTAAAAAAAACGGGCAATGCCCGTTTTTATAATTTATGTTTAAGGTTTATACGTATTTAAGATAACTTTATGAAATATATATGTGATTTCTTATTGCGTTATGTTGGTAAATAGTGCTAAGTTTGACTTATGAAGAAATTGTTTTTGTTTTTTTGTGTTTTACTTTCGGGTTGTACTTTTCAAACCAAGCATCGTGGTTACGTTTTCCCTGAAAATTTAGAAACTCAGCTAAAGTCGGTAAAAACGGTTGCTCAATTGGAAGAAAAAGTAGGTTCGCCTCAGGCTAGGACAATTTTTGGTGATGAAGTTTGGATTTACTATGGGGCAGATGAAAACTACCGTGGACCTTTGCCCTTGAAGTACGATAATAAAAAAGTTTTATTGGTGTGGGTTGATGAAAAAAATGTTGATCAATTTAAGTTTTTATCTGATAAAGACTTGCCTAAAGTTTCCGTACAAGAAGGAGAAACTGATATACCGGCAGCTATAGAATTAAATGCGTTGGAAGAGTTGTTTAATAATATAGGGCGTTTTTCACCGGCGGGTTTGGGGCAATGATAAAACGTAAAAGATGTTTGCAAAAAAATGCTTAAGTGTGTAGAATGTAATGTTGTATAGAGGGATTTTTTATGAAAAAAATTTATTATTCGTTTTTATATTCTATTTGTATATCTATTGGTTGCATTTTTTCGGGGTTTTCTGCAGATAAGTTTACTTCGTGTGGTCCAGGGTATATTTTGGTTTCACATTCTGATATAGATGGAGTCGATGCGGCAGAGTGTCAGAAATTATGGTGTAGAGATCTAGAAACTGGTAAATCTATGGGAAACGGTAAAAATGCTGCAAGCGGTTATAAAACTACTTCTGCACCAGTAGAGCTGTGCGACGCGAAAAATAATTGTATTGAATGTTTCGGTGATAGAAAATGGTGTAGCGGTGAAACGCCTGGGGTTTGGAATTCTGAGTATGGTGCTTATACTCGTGCTGGTGCAGATAACGCTACTTATATAGCGTATCAAAAGGGTAGTTGTTTTGTGTGGCGTTTAGAAAAACCGGAATGTCCAGAAGGAGAAACTGCCATATTACAGGGTGATGAATGGGTTTGTGCTGTTTCAAAGGGAACAACAACGGGTAGTAGAGAATCTAGTATCCGGAGAACAGGAACTACGACTTTAAGGCGTTCTATAAGATAGGGTAAAGCACCCAAATGGGTGCTTTTTATTTTTTAGTCATTTATTGTTTTTTCATTTTTTTTATGATATAATGCTTCAGATAGAGAGAATGGCAACGTTAAAGGTATCTAAATTATGCCAAGTAAAAAGTTAGATTTTAAAACGGGACAATATGTAGTTTATCCGACACAGGGCGTTGGTAAACTCGTTAAGATTGAAGAGCAAACTGTTGCTGGTCAGAAAGTAAAAATGTTGGTCATTGATTTTGAACGTAATCATATGACGTTGCGAGTGCCAGTTGAAAGAGCCGAAATTTCGGGACTTCGACCGGTAACATCGATAAAAAAAATGAATGAGGCCATTGCGTCAGCGAAAGGTAAAGCCGGAGCTAAACGTATGATATGGGCACGTAGAGCTGCTCAGTACGAAGAAAATATCAACTCTGGTGACCCAATGAAGCTAGCAGAGGTTGTCCGTGATTTGCAGCGACGTACTGCTGAAGATCCGATGCCTTTTTCTGCAAGACAACTATATTTTAGGGCTTTGGAGCGTATGGCTCAAGAGTTTGCGGTTTTACATAAGATAGATTTAGAAACTGCTTCTGAAAGAATTGAAGATATTTTAGGTGTTCCTAAAGAAATAGATTTAAATGCTGTTGATGCTGAAGATGACGACGAAGACACAGAAGAAGATTGATTAATGGAAAATAATTAAAAAATGCCTTTTAGGCATTTTTTACATTACGAAATCTTCACCCAAATAAACCTTTTTTACCATTTCGTCTTTTACTATTTCTGATGTTGTGCCGTGTTTTAAAATTTTGCCGTCGTGTAATACATAACTACGGTCTGTAATTCCTAGTGTTTCACGAACGTTATGGTCTGTGATGATTACGCCTAAACCGCGGTTTTTTAATTGTGATACAAGACTTCGTATTTCATTCACTGCAATTGGGTCAATACCAGCAAATGGTTCGTCTAATAAAATAAATTTTGGATCATTTGCCAGTGCGCGTGCAATTTCTACGCGTCGGCGTTCGCCACCAGACAGTGCTGTAGCAGGACTTCTTCTTAAAGACGCTATAGAAAACTCTTCCAATAAAGCATCTAACTTTTGTTGTCTCTTTTTTTTACTTGATTCTATGACTTCTAAGATTGCCATTATATTTTGTTCTACGGTTAAGCCACGAAATACGCTATTTTCTTGTGGTAAGTAGCCTATATGTAAACGTGCACGTTGATAAAACGGTAAATGTGTAATGTCTTGAGAGTTTAAAAATATTTGTCCACCAGTTGCATTTAATTGCCCTGTAATGCAATAAAATGCGGTAGTTTTACCAGCACCATTAGGACCTAATAAACCGACTGATTCGCCTTGCTTTGCTTCCAATGATATATCTTTTATAACCATACGTTTACCGTATGATTTTGATAAATGTTGAACTTTTAATATTGATTGTTTCATAATTTTATCACCATTTCATTTGTTCTTACTTTATCTCCGTTGCTGGAGTCTATACGAACATTATCAATTAATGTTATAGTTTTATCTTTTCTGTCATACCTACCTGAATTAGCAGAAATATTATCTGTTATTTTTTTATCGTTTGATATTCTATTGGTTGTTCCAGATATTTTATCTAAAAATATTATGTTTGGGTTATCATATTCTTGGCGGGCACTCTCTGCTTTTATTTTGAATGGTTCGCCTTTTGTATCGGTGCCGACAAAAAAAGCACCGGACATTTTAAATTGATTGCTAACAATGTCTGTCATGTTTATAGCTGAAATCGGCGTCCATAGTAGCTGTTTGGTAAATATAGTACCGGCAATCAAAGCAACTATCATGACAAGTCCCCAGCCCGTAAAGAAAAATTGCCACAAACGTTTTAAACGTTTATGTCTCATAAATATTATAAAATTACGATTGCTTTTTTGCACACGCTTAGTTTAACGCGACTTTTTATAAAAAGCAATTTTTATATTTATTCATGATTTTTTTTATGGTATAATCTTCTAAAGAGAGATGAAAAAATATCTATTGTTTTTTATGGTTTTATGTTTCGGCTTTGTTTGTTGCAAAGACTGCAGGGCAATAACAATTAAAAAGGCCGCCCCTGTTGCAACTCAGGAAGCTTCATCTGGTTCGACGGTAAATAGTCTTGTGCCTACTGTTATAGGATTGATTGCAGGCGTTAAAGAACTGAGCGCAAAACAGAAAGAACTTACAAGTAATTGTATACCTAGCAGTCAAGAAATTGCTTTTGTAAATGAACTTGTAAAAGAATGGGCTAAAACAGGTTCTATGAGCGCAGAAGAAGTTCAAGCTAGATTAGGAAAAAGATGTGATGTTGTTGCAGATGGTTATAAAACTTCTTTGATGTTATCCGCAATTACAAATGAAGATAATATATGTTATGAGTATTTTACAGATGAAGGTATGGTTTGGGAGTTTTATCCTAAAGCTACAGTGGCAACATATTGTGTTGACGGTAGTAATTCTTGCTCGGATAAAGAGAAAAAAACAGCGTCCAATATATATGATATCTTCAATTTGATAGATTTTTACGATTCTGATTATACTTCTGCTCAAGAAATAACTATGGTTGGTAAATTAACTGCTAAAGTTGAAGAATGTTCAGATTCTAAGTTAAACGCAAAGAAACGTGCTATGTGGGGTGAATTCTTAACTAATACGGTTTCTAGTATGGGGCAATCTACAAATACAGGAAGTATTATGGAACAGGTTCAGGGAATTACTGGTGGTGGAGGCTTGGGCTCTTCTTTGTCTTCTTTCGGTAGCATGGCTTCACAACTTTTTAATAAATGATCCATATATTTTTTCTTATTTGTTTTTTATACTTTACTCGTAGTGTGAAAAATCGTATAATAATATCAATTATAAAAAGGGTATTTTATGAAAAATAAATATTATACAACGCAATCAATATTTAAGCATGTTTGTGTTTTGTTGTCTGTCATGCCTTTAATAGGATGTGCAGGTTCAAATAAAAATGATGTTGAATATTTGACGCAAAATACCCCGACAGTAGATTATGTTGAAAATTTAGACGTTTATTCGGCACCGCATAAAGATTCTTTTTTAAATCAGCTTGCTATGAATTATAGATCTTATGCAATATATAATGCTAGAACAAGTGGTTACCCTGATATGGGTGAATTATTTGCTCAAAAAGCAGTTGCTGCTTTTTCTGGTGAACTCCCATTTCCTGAAAATTTAGACAATTGGCCTGTTGAAAATGACCAAGAAGCGTTCGAGTTATATACTGCTTATAATAATTTGATAGATGAGCTAAAAAATGATGCAAGCATTTTAAATCCAGAGCTAGTGGCAGAAGCACAAGCAAAATTTGATTGCTGGCTGTCGGCTTCTGCAAGTGGGCAAGTTGGTACAGCGAACGAGTGTAAATCTCGGTTTCAGAAAACAATGACTGCCTTAAAGGATTGTACTAACGGTAAGGTTTCATGTAAAGAAAAGGTCGAATTTATAGAAACAAAAACTACTGGAAATGGCGAACAAATGAATGTTGCTATGAAAATAGATGATTGTGCGGGAAAAGATTGCGGACAAAATTATTATCCAGATACAAGAAATTTGTCTCAGATGCGTGGTACTGGTATGGCTCGTGAAGGTGTCATAATTGTTAACAACGTAAATGTACCGGAACATTTAATAAACCCCGTTCCCGTTCAGCCGTTAGTTTTTAATCAAAATATCTATGGCGGTGATAAGACAATTAGTAATAGTAATAATAAAAACGCTATAAAAGATTGCGTAAGTAAAGACGAAGCAGATTGTGTGGTCGAAACTTCTGTGGTAGAATCTGTTGCTAATCAAGAATCAGTTCAGGAATCAGTTACAGAGCAGATACCTATGATAGGTGATGAATTGGTAACGCGTGAAGAATTTATTAATATGATGATGGCTATGAGAGAAGAACTAATAGCAATAAATTCTAGATTAGATCAGCTTCAGGCAAATTCTGAAGAAAAAACTATAATAAAGGTTCAACAAATACCACTAGAACCTACGCAGCATGTTATGGAAGAAATTTTGGAAATAAGGTTCGATTTTGATAAAGCAACTATAAAACCAGAATATGATGAGCTTATAAAACAATTAGCGACAGCAACGCAAGCTAACAAAAATATAAAAGTTTCTGTTGTTGGTCATACGGATACGATGGGATCTAAAGATTATAATTATGCTTTGGGTGGGCGTAGAGCCGAAGCTGTTCAGAAAATGCTGATAAAATATGGTATACCTGCGAGTCAGATAGTTGCTGTATCCGCCGGTGAAGAGGATTTAGCAGTGCCAACACCAGATAATGTTCCGAACGCAGAAAATCGTAGAGTTAAAGTTGTAAAAGAGATTCATTATGAAGAACCTGCCAAAGCTTCACCTATAGTCGTAGAAGAGTATGCTATAGAAGAACAGAGCGTTTGTGGGTTATATGGTTGTCAGGAATAAATATTACTATGAAAAAATTTCTGACGAAAATGCTTGACAAAAATAAAATATTGGTATATTTTTTGTCGTGTCAGAGAGATGTTTTTTTAAGAGGCATTTAAGATGACTGAAAAAATGAGCGGTTTTAATAAAGCAACTAATAAATTGCAGAAAGAAAGTGAAAAAGTCGCATATAAAAATGCTACTACAAAAGTTGCTGTTAATTTGGTTGAAGCGTTTGAGCATCGTGGTGTTAATTTCGGGAAAGATTTATAAATTATGATTTTAATTTATAAATTATATGTTTTATAAGAAGAGTTTTTCTCTTCTTTTTTATTTTTTTATACTGTAAAACAAAGCCCATAACCAGCCGATTATGGTCCAACCGAAAATCCAGCTTGCTAATCGTATTTTAAGCATTTCATAATTAGTTTTTTTCGTCTGACGAGCTAACCATGCTGGTAACATTATTATTATGAAAATAAGAATAAAAGAAATAAGATATTTTGTATATAATAAAATTATTGTATAATCATTGAACATATTTATCTTTTTCCTTTTTGGGGCGATTTAATTCGCCCCAGTTTATACTTATTATATACCATATTTTGCGTCTTTGCCAAGTTCTTCTTCAATACGAATTAACTGGTTGTATTTTGCCATTCTGTCTGTACGAGACATAGAACCTGTTTTTATCTGTCCAGCATTTGTGGCAACGGATAAATCTGCAATTGTTGTGTCTTCCGTTTCGCCACTACGATGAGAAATTATAACTCCATATTCTGCTTCTTGTGCCATTTTTATTGCTTGAAGCGTTTCTGTTAAACTGCCTATTTGATTTACTTTTATTAATATGGCATTTGCAACGCCTAAAGAAATACCTTTTTCTAAACGAATCGGATTTGTTACAAATAAATCATCACCGACTAATTGACACTTTGTACCGATTTTTTCTGTTAATGTTTTCCAACCTTCCCAATCTTCTTCTGCTAATGCGTCCTCGATGGATATGATAGGATAGTCCGAAATCAATTTTTCATAAAATGTTATCATTTCTTCAGAAGTTAAAGATTTCCCTTCAAATTCATATTTTCCGTCTTTATAAAATTCAGATGAAGCAACATCTAATCCAATAGAAACTTCTTCCCCTGGAATGTAGCCCGCAGTTTTTATCGCGGTAATTATTGTATCTAAGGCTTCTGTGCAAGAATGAAAGTTTGGTGCAAAACCACCCTCGTCACCAACGTTTGTAGAATTCCCAGATTTCTTTAAAATCGTTTTTAAATTATGAAATATCTCAGACCCCATACGAATTGCTTCTACTTCATTTTTTGCACCGTTCGGTATAATCATAAATTCTTGTGCGTCTAACCCGTTATCTGCATGTGCACCACCGTTAATAATATTCATCATGGGACGTGGTAAAACGTTAGGATTTGAATTACCGTAAATAGATGCAATATACTTATATAAAGGTATTTGCTTCTGATTAGCTACAGCATGTGCCGCGGCTAAAGATACTGCTAGTATAGCGTTGGCACCTAATTTTTCTTTGTTTGGTGTGCCGTCTAAAGCTAACATTTTTTCGTCTAATTCTTTTTGTTTAGACGCGTCCATTCCTGTGATAGCATTTGAAATTATATCATTTACGTTTCTTACCGCTGTTAAAACACCTTTACCCATATATGCCTTGCCACCATCTCGTAATTCAAGCGCTTCAAAAGAGCCTGTTGATGCACCGGATGGAACTGCAGCACGCCCCATTGCTCCACCAGATAATACTATATCGCATTCTATTGTCGGATTCCCACGACTATCCATTATCTGTCGAGCATGTACTTTATTTATTTTATACATCTATTTTCTCCTTTTATTAAATTTATTAGATGTTTACGTCTTGTCTTATCTGACGAATTGTGTCATAATGTAATCATAAAAACGATAGGAAGAAAATAAAAATATGAAGAAAAAGATAATTTTTTTTATGATTTTCGGTATGCCATTGGTTGCTGATGCTGCTCCTTATGTGGTTGAAACAGGTAATGGCTCTGTGTTTGATACGGCTGGGGTTAGCGTTTCAAATATGCTGATAGGATACGAAATTCCAGAAAGTCCTATTGACGGGAATTATTATGCAGGTACTGGTATTAATCAGACGAATTTCACAATAAATTCTGCAGGACCAATAGTTGTTAGCGATTTACTTTCAATTGCTGAAGGATATGTACTTGGGTTAGAAAACACTTTAGGAACGCCGGTTAATATAAGCCTTAATGACGTTGTGGCGGTAGGTAATTTAACGATACAAGATGCTGATTTGCTCGAGATATCGGGGTCTCTTACTGTAGAAAATGGGCTTTCTATTTATGCTAATACGGTAAATTCTGGAGCAATAAATATAACTGGCGGTAATACAACAATTAATGTTAACGACGTTTTAACTGTTGCTTTATTGACTAATAAGGGTACAGGGAATGTTAATATTCAAGCTGATAGTATAGTTTCTTCGGGCACAATACAGAATATAGAAGGAGCAAGTAATTTTTACATGTTGTCTGGTGGAAATATAAGTTCGTCCGGAAGTATAGAAAATTCAGGAGCGTTGATGGAAATAGGGAGAATAGCAGACGATGATGTTGTAAATATTTCTCTTACTGGTACAGCTACAATTAAAAATGATTCAAATTTTGGGACGATGAATATTTATGCGGACTCGTTAAGTGTGGCTGGTGGTAGTTCTGCTGATGCATCTTTTATAAATTCTGGAAATTTGTATGCAGTAATTACAAATGAAACGAATTTAGCTTACGGTTTTAACCTTAATGGTATGGAAACAGATAATACATTTCATTTGGATACAGGTACTTTAGTCCTGGGAGACGGTAATTCTGACGATTTATGGCAACAGATATCTGAAAATAATTTAAATGAATTTTATTTGGCTATAAGAAACGGTTCTTTAACTCTAAATAATATTCTTAACGGGCAGAATAATTCCTCTGCTAATATGACATTGATTGCGAATTCAATTATAGCTAATTCTGTTACAAATAATGCTACGGGAACAGGGGCTGAATTATCTATTTCCACTATCACAGGTTCTGGTGGTGCAATAAATGTTTCTGGAATTATAAGTAGCATTGATGGTTCTAATACGTCAATAGATGCTGATGGTAATTTAATAGTTGTTGGTAACGTATCAAATAATGGTAATATGTCTTTGAGTGGCGCTACCGTACAGTTACAGGGTGTTTCAAATGGAAATGGAAATTTAGAAATAATTTCTTCAACTAGCGAAAGTGGTTTAATAGCTATTAATGGCGATGTTTCTAATAATAATGGAACAATTACAATTAACTCAAATGATGTTTCTATTTCTGGTTTGTTGATAAACAATGGAGGAACAACTTCTATATATGCTTCTGATACTTCTGGAAGTAAATTACAAATGGGTTCTTTAGATGTGAATGGTGGCAACGTAAATTTAAATGCGTTAATTGGTTCGATATCTTTAAGTGGAAGTTTAAACGTTTCCGGTGGTGTACTTAATATCGGTCAAGCAACGAAATCTCTGATCGTAGATCAGTCAATTGATATTGATGGTAATATTGTACTTAGTGGTTATAATTCAAATGAATCAGGAAACGTTAATATTGCTGCGTATGGTTCACCTAATTTTTCATTAACCTCTACAAATGGTGCTATAAATTTGGGGGGAATTATAGCAACAGATAATATAAATTCTAGGAATATAGTTTTATCAGCTGATAATATATCTGTTAACCAAAATGTTGATGTTTCTGGGTTAAGCGAGGTCGTTTTTGGTACCAGCAATTTACAAAATTTAAGAGTTGCTGGAGATGTCGTTGCTAATAATGGTGGAACAGTTGAATTTGTTACAGGAAGTACAACGGTAGGTTCTTTAACTAATTTTGGTACTACAAATGGACAAATAATTGCTAAAGGAAATCAGATAATTGCAACAGATGGTTTAATTGATTTGGTTGGGGGGGTATGGTTTAATGGTGATTCTCCAACAACAGGGCTTATCGTAAACGGTACAAATACATTAACGTTACAAACAAATAATTCAGAAATAGATTTATCAGGAGGCGTTTCAATCGCCTCTGGTAATACTTTCATCGTTAATTCCGGCACATCTGTATCTTTGTCTGGTTTAATAGTTAATGGGGGGACATTGGATATTGATTCAAATACATTCGTTGAATTTGATAATAAGATTACTAATTCTGGAATTTTGTCTGTAAATACTAATCTTATTAATGGTTCTGATGTTATAAACAATTCTTCTGCAACATTGATTTCTTCTGGTAATATGATATTAGGAGATGTTACAAATAGTGATGATTTAGTATTAAATGGTGCGGCAATAACAACCGGTACAATAGACATTTCTGGTGGTGTTATGGATATACTTGGTAACTCTCTGTCTGCTAATTTTGTAACCGTAACTTCCGGGACTTTAAATGTAAATGTAAACAGTATAGCAACTGAAAATGATATTACTATTACTGGAAATTTGGTTCAAGGTGCAGAAACAGGTTCGTTTAATTTAACAAATGATAATTTTATTTTAAATTCTGATGGTGATTTAAATATTAATGGAATGTTTAGCGCAAATGCAGGAAATGCCACGTATCATTTTGATGGAATTGCAACGGTTGAAGGTGAAATAAATGTTGCGAATACGGCAAATGTAAATTTTACGGCTACATCGATAAGTGCTCAAGATTTAAACAATTCTGGAACGTTGGCTTTGGTCGCAAATGATGGAATAAGTTTAGGTGTTATATCAAATACAGGTAATTTGACATTAGATTCCGGAGAAGCGTTCTTAGAAGTATCGAACCTTTCTACAGGTAACGCAGGAATAATTGTGCTTAGTGGTCTAGGTTTGGTGGCAAATGGTGCATTTTCTGTTAATGGAAGTTTGTATCAAAATTATAATGATTCTTTGGGGGCTGGTGATGTAAATATATTGTCTAATGATTATACAATAACGGCCAATAATTTTAACGTTACTTCTGATATAAATCAAATATCCGAAACTATGATCGTTAATTCAAGTGATATCGATGTTGGTGGTAGCATTCAAGCCGTTAATTTGAAGTTTTATGCAAATCCTTCAAATAATTGGATGAATGTAAATGTTAAAAATTCTGTGTCTGGAGGTGTCGGTTTTATTGGCATAGAACAGATGACTATTGGTGGTAATTATATATTTAATAACGATAGTTCTTTAAATGTTGCTGTTTTACCTTATGCGGCAGGACCTTCTATAAACTCTACAACACGCAATTATTGGTCAACGGTTAGTTTAAATGCGGATAATACTTTGGGGATAATAACGAATCCCGATGATGCTGAAGCTATGATTTCTGTTGGAGGTGAATTTATTTCAGATGTTTCAGGTTTCGGTGAACATTCTAATAATAGCTCTTTGCAAGATGGGCAAATAGGTATTAATTTGTTTGATATTGTAAATCAAGGTACAGCTATATGGTTGGTGCATGCAGATGAAGGAATTGTGGAACTAAGCGATAAAATTCGTAACTTGAATGTAAACTTTTGTAATGCAGACGGAAGTATTTGCTTTAATTATTTAGATTCTTTAAATACAAACAATGGTACAAGTACTGATTTACCTGCTTATTTGTCAATGCGTGATACTGATGGTGACGGATTAGAGGATAGTATATATGTGGTTTTTGACCCAAGATTTGGTGGACCGGTTGAGGTATTTGATATTCAACCCATAGTTGCTCAATCAGATGGGCATACAGAAGGTGATTTTGTATCTGCAGGTGCTTTGGATAATTTGATTTTTGGGCAACTGTTAAATAAAGGCTTCTTCTATGATACTCCGATAGAGGCTATACCTGTTATATTCCAAGGTACTAATTTATATGAAATGGCACAGGAGTTGTATAATCGTATGGAATATTATTACATGTCTAGAGATGGGACTTCTTTGGTTAAGTTTAGTCGTTTGTTCCAGGTGCGTGAACTTGAACAGATTGCCGGTAGTATCATATTAAATGAACATACCAATTATCGTTCTTTTGAAGATCATATGTTTGATGAGTTTGTATGGAATCGTAATAGAAATTTGAAAAAATCTTGGTTAGATGTAGACTTTGGAATGTTTAATCAGAAAGAGTCTGATAATAATAGCGTTGATGGTAACCGTTTTAATATAGCCGGAGGTTTTGACTGGCAATATTCTGATACCATGATATTAGGTTTAACTGGGCATATTTCTAATACTTCTAGTGAATTTTCTGATACGATAGATTTAAGTTATAAACCAAATGAGGTTATGATCGGAAGCGTAAAAACGGACGTCTCTGATACAAACATAGGTTTTGGTGGATATTTAATGAAAATATTAGGTGAAAAAACAAGAATTTATGGTAACGCCTTTTTAGATGCTCATTTATTAGATGTTTCTAGGAATCAATTATTAGTTGGAGATATTGATGGTTCTGGTACGTCGTTTAGTTTGATAAGTGAATGGGGCTTATTACATGATTGGTTGAATCAGTATGTAGTTGGTAATTTGTATGCTCGTATTGGGTATAATTTCGGTTTTTCTGTAAAAGAAAAAGCTGACAACCAAGACTATATGAATTTAAAGTCTGATGGTTATATGATTCTTACGCCTGGTTATTCATTGATGGCTCAGAAAAGAATCTACCCATCTGCATGGCTGCAGATTCGACCATATGCTTCTATCGGTTTAGAATATGATGTATTGGGGGCACCAGATTCAGTTAAATATAAATTTGCACTAGCTCATTCTTATACCGATTACGATATTGACGTCAATCCATTATGGGCAAATATAGGTGGAGGAATCGAGGTTTTATCTGCAAATGGTATTCAAATAGGTATGGACTATCGCTATCAGTATAATTCTGCTATACAATTACATAATATAAAAGTATCGGGGTCTTATAGATTTTAATTTAATACCCTAATAAAAAACCTCATATCCGAGGTTTTTTATTAGAATGGTATATCATCACCTATATCTGATATTGATATTTCTTCGTGTGTTTGAGGTTGCTGTAAAGTATTATCTGATGTCATTGAATTATTATCCAAGTTTTTTGCACCGCTTAATATTACCATTTGACCTGCAAATTGGTTTAGTACTACTTCTGTTGTGTAAACATCAATACCTTGTTGGTTCTGCCATTTGCGCGTACGTAAAGAACCTTCCAAGTAAAGCTTGGTTCCTTTCTGTAACATCCTTTCTGCAACTTCTACGAGATTAGAGTTAAAAATTACGACTCTATGCCATTCTGTCTGTTCTTTTTGTTCGCCTGATTGTCTATCGCGCCATCTGTCCGAAGTTGCTAAAGAAAAACTTGCAACTTTCTGACCATTTTGCATAGTTCTAATTTGTGGGTCTTGCCCCACGTTCCCGACCAATATAACTTTATTTATGCTACCTGCCATTTTTCTTCCTTTGTTCTTTTTATTTATTAATTTGAGCAATAAATATTACAAAAATCAAGAATTTTAATAAGCTGAATACATTTCATTGACTTTTTGACAAAAAAAGTATATAATTATATAAAAACAATCAATAGAGGTCGAATTCTCGTACCTATTTTCCAGAAAAGGATTTTTTATATGCACATAAATGAATTAAAGGCTAAAACGCCACAGCAATTGTTGAAAATGGCGGAAGATATGGGGATTGAAAACCCTTCTCAGTTAAACGTTCAGCAATTAAGATTCGCGGTTATGAGGGTTTTTGCTGCCGATAAAAAGATTACGTTAATCGGTGACGGAGTGTTAGAACGTATGCAAGACGGTTTCGGTTTTTTAAGAGCTCCAGAAAGTAATTATTTGGCTGGGCCAGACGATTTGTACGTATCTCCTACACTAATAAAGAAGTATGGTTTAAAAACAGGTGATTATGTAGAGGGGCAGATTCAAGCACCACAGAATGAATCTGAACGTTATTTTGCTTTGGAAACGATAGAACGCGTAAATGGGGCCGAACCGGAAAAACTACGTCATCGTGTATCTTTTGATGATATGACTCCTTTGTATCCGGACGAAAGACTTAAAATGGAAGTAGAAGATGACAAAGACAAAGGGCGTAGTTTATCTGCAAGGGTTATAGATTTAATCGCACCTACGGGTAAGGGGCAAAGAAGTTTAATCGTTGCACCGCCTCGTACTGGTAAGACAGTCATGTTACAGAATATAGCTCATTCCATAGCTACTAATTACCCTGATGTAAAGTTGATTGTTTTGTTGATTGACGAAAGACCAGAAGAGGTAACAGACATGCAGCGAAGTGTTAAAGGTGAAGTTATTTCTTCAACTTTTGATGAACCTGCTGCGCGTCATATACAAGTAGCAGAGATGGTTATAGAAAAAGCAAAACGTTTAGTTGAAGCAGGTCAAGATGTCGTTATTCTTTTGGATTCTATTACAAGGTTGGGGCGTGCTTATAATACTGTTGTACCAAGTAGCGGTAAGGTTTTAACAGGTGGGGTTGATGCGTATGCATTGCAAAGACCAAAGCGTTTTTTTGGTGCTGCACGTAATATAGAAGGTGGTGGCTCTTTAACCATTATTGCGACAGCTTTAGTTGATACCGGATCAAAAATGGACGAGGTTATCTTCGAAGAATTTAAGGGAACAGGTAATAGCGAAATCATATTAGACAGAAAATTATCTGATAAACGCGTATACCCAGCAATAGATATTACAAAATCGGGTACACGTAAAGAAGATTTATTGGTTAGTAAAGATACTTTGGCAAAAATGTATGTTTTACGTCGCATAATTAATCCTATGGGAACGTTGGAGGCAATGGAATTCTTATTGGATAAATTAAGATTAACGAAAACAAACGATGATTTCTTTAGTTCAATGAATCAATAAAGACCTCGGTAGAGGTCTTTTTTAGGGAGGAAAAGAATGTTTGATAAAATATTTTTATTTGTTTTTTTCATTTTAATGGTTTTAGGTATTTATTTTATCGGTGTAAGGCAAGGTAATTTAAGATGCAAGGAAGATTTTGCAACAGAAACAAATCATAAAATTTTACAAGAATATACAAATAACGCAAAAAAAAGGGATAACGTAAATGCAAAAGTTTTTCATACTGGTGTTGACGATATTCGTGACATCTTGCGCAAGAAATACACAATTTCAGAATAATTGTAATCAGTTGAAACCAGATTGTAATCCTATATATGGGCATGAAAACGATTGGAACGTGATAAGCGATGATCTAGTAAGGAATATTTACAGGCATAATTTATATTGTGAAGGTATCTGACAGGATATTTCTATTATATAAATTAACTTTTTATTATGAAAGAAAACGAGATGAATCCGTTAAAAAAATAGTTCATGTATCTTTAACACATTTTCTTAAACAATGCTTTGTATCTAGACCAAATCTAATAAGAAGTATATTAAAAATGTGTTTTGTTGCACCGTTTGTCGGTGAATTACCGAAAGAACTGCGCACCAGAAAAAATAAAGAACAGTTATCTAATTGTACAAGAATTTTTGTGAAAACATTAGATGATTCCTTGGCAGAAAATTTTTTTACTTTATTATATTCAAAATATGACTGTTTTTATAAACTTGATGACATAAAAGAACTTTTTTGCGCAGATTGTTTCTTAGAAATAAAAGGTTGCAATTCAAAGAATTATTGGCGTGGTGGTTTCGGTTTTGTAGGTAAAAATTATCTTTTCCTAAATTAAAAGTCTTTTATGCTATCAAAGTTTTTTATGAAGATATTGAAGTTTCACATCATGGTGCGTTTTATGAGGTGGTAATGGCTTTTAATGCTTATAAAGCAGAACCTAAAAGTAATAATAAAGTTCATTTAGCTTCTTTTTCTAAACATCTGTATATGTTGTCTGACTGGATGGATGATGCTTCCGCAACTTATATAAATGAGAATAAATATAAAATATTTGATATGAACCCCAGAGAAATAGTGCCTAGAAATTTTCGAAATGGTAAAAGAATAGATTTTGGTGATACTTATAGAACCGCATATGGTGCTGCTTCTTATAAGGTAAGGAAGATGTTTAGAAAAATTGTCGCGGCTTCTGAAAAAGAAAATATTTATGAATTAATCAAATTGTCTTCCGAGAATTATAAATATTTAGATGAAAAAATTTTTAAAGAAGCGTTTTGGTTGGCTTATCTACATTTTTCATACAACCCATGCACTCCTATAATATTTGCTTACTTTGAGAAAATGTTTAACAATAGATAAGTTTTTATTTTAAAGAAATTTCAATTAGCGTTTTTGCAATTTCTTGGCAAGATTTTTTATCTTTTGGTGCATATTCTACGAATTCAAAACTTAATGCATCTTTGAATTCGTTTAATAAATATTTTGCTGTATTTAAAGATATACCATTTGGTTCTGGAACTAATACTTCATCAAATATGTTAGGATCCAGTACGTCAAAATCGAAAGACACGATAAAAGGTTTATTCTTTATTTTATTACGAATTATTTGTATAGATTCTTGTAATAGTTTTTTTGTTGATATTTCAGAAGTTGTACGCATGAATATATTGTTATTTTTTACAAATTGTATTTCTGCGTTTTCATAAGAACGACTTCCTAAATAAAATACATTTTCCGGTTTCAGAGAAGGGGACTTTTTTTGTAAAGATAACCAACGTTTATCTCCCTCACCAATAAGAGCCCTTACGTTTGTGCCGTGTGGGGAACCAGAAGCTTCTTTTTGTGAACTTTCTGGTGTGTGAATATCAAGGTGGGCATCTATATATATTAAACACAATTCTTGATCAGGGATACTGTCTGCTACAGCTGTAAAATGACCGAAATTTAAAGAATGGTCACCTCCTATCATTATATGCGGATTTTTGGGGGTTTGTTCATATGTTTTTTTCTGTATTTTATAGTTTTCTCCAAATCTATCTTTTTTGCATTCTTCTGCATTAAATGGTTCTGACGTGACAATTAACCATTTATTATCTGGGAAAATATTTTTTATTACTTTTGGTGCAAGTGCTGGACCTTTATCCGTTGCAATAGCTGTCGCACCGCGACCGTATTCGATACCTATAAATGTTTTCATTTGTAAGACTCCACTAGACTTTCTGCAACACTTTTTACTTTCTGTAGTGAAGTTTCATAAGATGTGCAGTCACGAGCAATCTCAGAACGATATGCATCTCTTAAGTTATTTGCCATATATGCACAACCCTTTAAATGTTGTACGCAATAAGTATGACCTGTAACAAAAGCCTGCTGCCCACGTACTCTACTTTCTGTGCTAGACCAATCAATATTAAGAGCACTTTCTAAATTTTCCCAAGAATTCTCACCAGTATACTTGCCGATCATTTCCATCCAATATTCGTCCATTTCTTCTTGGGTCCAGTTGTTTGTACTTTTTAATATTAGTATTTCTTTTATAAGTTGATCAATTTCTGTTTGATATTTTGCGTCAATCTGTGCAAGTTTTGTACTGCAATAGCAGCGGTTGTATTTTGTATTTTCTCTTTCACAGTAACCGTTCATACATTCTATATAATCAGCCATACAGCGTGATGAAGGTATTGATTCTGTACTTTCATACTTTATAACGCCTGTAGCATTTCTGTTCGCGAGTGTTGACGCGTCGCCTCTATTAGATCGTGCAGATGCATTTTGAGTATTTGTGCTAGTACCTGATCTTGCCACAACTTTTCTGTTTGTTGATGTTGTTGGCATAGCAGTTCTTGCGGAAGAAGCTGTAGCGGATCTAGAGCTTGTTGCGGAATTATTATTGTTTGTCGAGTTGGTAATTATTCGGGCCGAGTAGGTTGTTCTTGGTACCACGCTTCTTGCGCTTGTGGAAGAATTATTATTAGTGCTTTTTGTTCTAGTCAGGACGTTTATTTGAGCATTAGAATTTGACGGTGTCGTACCAGGATTAAGTTTAGTTCGCATAGTATTATTCATATAAGGGTATAAATTATTGTAAGTATTTGTATTCATATAATTGCTAGCAGAAGTTGTTGCGGAAGCAATATTTGTAATGAATAGCATAATGAAAGATGCGGCAAAAATTTTTAGATTTAGTAACATGATATAATTGTAAAAATTTTGATAAAATTAAACAAGCAGAAAATTAATATAAAAGTTTGCATTTTAAAAAAAGCTTGTTATAATATGGTTTGTTTCGGGGTGTAGCTCAGTCTGGTAGAGTACTTGGTTTGGGACCAAGGTGTCGAAGGTTCGAATCCTTTCGCCCCGACCAGAAAATTCAAACCGTCGCATTTGCGGCGGTTTTAATTTTCTGGGTGGCCCGTTCAGATTCAAACGACAAACGGTCGTTTGTCGGGGGGGCGAATCTTTCACTCGATTTATCACAAATATGTGATAAATCTGCGTGTATCCTCGGTATTTATGCGAACTGCGCTGGGCTTGTTCTTATATACTCGGATTCGCCCCGATTAAAATTTGCTGCTTGCGCCGAAAACGCGGGATTTTATATGCAAAAATGCACAGTATGTGATTTTCATAACGCCAAATCCGCCCAATTTTCAGATATGACATACACTGGCAAATTTTGCAATGCCGATTTATGAATTTTTTTGCAAAAATGAAAAATAATATGTTGCAAAGTGCTTTTTTTTGTTTTTAATAGATATATATTTTTTTTGTGCGAGAGTAGAAAAATAGCTAGGTTCATAAAATAGAGAAATGTTTTTGAATGAACTTTGGATTATAGTGTGGAGATGGGTATGGAGAAACGGCAAAATCATAGTAAAGCGTTATTTACAATTTACAGTCTTTATGAAATAGTGTCTGTTCTTGTGTTGTGTACTAATTATACTTGTGATCAATTATTTTTTCCGTGTGGATTGCAGTATATTGTTTTTTGCATAATATTTCCCGTTATAGCTTTATTAGTTTGGGTTTGGCGTAAAGAATTATTTAAACATTCTGTTTTCTTGCAAAGGAATACGAATTATTTTTTAGCAATTTGTTTGTTCTCTGGTTTGTTGATTTATGTGTTAGTTCGTCCTGTCGTGTTTGATTTTACCGATAGGCATCAGTTAAAAAATCTAGGAAATTTTATAGAAGAGCAATGCATTAAAGAACATACTGAGTCCCCGCTACAAGAAAAAGATATACAAAAAAAATGTTTTGCACAGAAAGTGATGATGGAAGGATTTTTTATGAATAAGCTTGCAACTAAAAGGCAAATTAAAGAAAAGGTTGCTATGATAAAAGTAAATATGGATTCCTATCCTGATTATGCTTCAAAAAGTTGTGATGAAATATCTGATGATGAGAGCTTAACATGTTCTTTTGCAGATAATGGACGGGCTGTTAAACCTGGTAATTGGTGTAATTGCTATGGGGATACGATAGCCTTTTTTATAAAGAAGGATCCAGAGTTGCGTTATTCTAATAAGCGTATTAATAATAGTTTGGGATATTTGCGACAAAGGGCGGCAGATTACTGTGATAAACAACAAAATACAAAAGGGGGCTTTGGGTCGTGGCCTTTTGACAGTAAAGTATTTTGTGAAATGAATAACATATAGCGTCTTATAACTGGTTTTCTGTAGCGATTTTAAACAGGTCGTTTACTTTATGATTTGAGAACCCCGATAGTATTTCGTTTATTTTTATCGGGTTCATATAGGCTAAATCTAGATACCTATTTAGTTGTCTGGGCGATATGTGTTCTTGATTACATATTTGTTTTATTCCAATTCCGCGCTCGTATAGTTCCTTGTATCGCCAGGCTGTTGCAAAGGCTTTTACTATCAGGTGGTTATTATCGGTTATGCTCAGAACGCCAGTCTTGGCGTTTTTATCAATACGCGTTGTTGCGTATTTACGCAGAATAACTGGAATGGTTATAATTACTTCATCTTTACCTAATAATCTCGTGTTTGAACCATTGTTCTTGGAATTTAGTTTTTTGTTCTATGAATTGGTTCGTTATCTGTAAGCTGTCCGGAACAACCACCAGTTTATCATCGTTATCGTTTGTACGGTGAATAATTGCTACACAACGTCCTGTGAATTCTTTTAGTGGTTTGTCTATGCCTAAAACATATGCGTCAAGCTCTTCGCCGTCACCAGAAACTGTGCTTGGAATATAGCCGTAATTTACTTCGTACACAAATCCATGTTTTGGGTGCTTTGTACCCAATGGTCTGTCCATGACAACAGATACAATTTTATTCAGATAGTCAGAAGGTTTTGTTTGTTGCGGCATGTTGAAGCTCCTTTTTTGAAAAATATCACATGCGCCTTGAAAAACAAGATAAAAATGGGTTTTGTTGTTAGCTTATTAAATTCCCTGATATTCGATGGGAACTCCCTGTTATGTTCTGAAAAATTCCCTGTTATTTTTGCAGGGAATTTTGGGGTGAGTAGGGCGCAAGTGCTTAGAAAACTGTGGGTGGATTCTAGTGCAGGTTGTGTAAATTTTAGTCGAAATGTCCGTTTTTTACAATAATAAAGTATTCTCTGAACAGGGGCTGGTAGGAAGCTTTTAGAAACGTGCTTGTTAGTGTAAGCTTTTAAAAGGTCATATAATTATTATTTAAAGTAAAACATTATTTTATGTTTGTAGATATTGGCTTTGCTTAATTATAAAAAACTTGACATTTAGTTGTTGTTTGCTATTGTTTTTGTTGAATATTTAAGGGGCTTTGTATATGAAATATATAACTACGCCTATTTATTATCCTAATGGCGATCCGCATATTGGTCATGCATATACCACAATTCTTGGTGATGTTTTAAAACGCGTTGCAGCTATGAACGGTGAAGAGACGTTTTATACGACCGGTGTTGATGAACATGGACAAAAAATACAGTCTGCCATTGAAAAAAGTGGCGTTTCTGAGCAGCAATTCTTGGATAATAAGGCAAATGTTTTTAAATCCCTATTTGATGATTTAAACATACAGTACGATTTTTTTGTTCGTACCACTTCAGAAAATCATATGAAGGTAGTTCAGGATTTTTTACAAAAAATTTATGAGCGTGGTTATATAATTAAGAAAAAGTATTCAGGTTTGTATTGCGAAGGATGCGAAATGTTCAAGCGCGAGTCTGACTTGGATGAAAATGGTAATTGTCCACAACATCAAAAAAAGCCCGTCCTTGTTGAAGAAGAAAATTATTTCTTTCGGTTAGAGCCGTTCCGTAATTGGCTTGTTGAGTATATAAAAAATCATCCGAATTGGATACAACCTAATTATTTTGCTACAGAAATTTTGAATATGCTTAAAGAACCGCTGGAAGACTTGTGTATTTCGCGTCCGGCATCTCGTGTAAAATTAGGTGTTTCGCTACCTTTTGACAATAATTATGTTGCGTATATTTGGTTTGATGCTCTTGTTAATTATATTTCTAGCATTAAAGACAAATCAAATAGGTCACAATTGTGGGCAAATTCTGTTCATTTGATGGGTAAAGACATTATAAAGCCCCATTGTATTTATTGGCCGATAATGTTAAAAGCCATGGACTTAAATCCGGTCAATCATGTTTTTGTACATGGTTTTTTAACTGGAGAATCTGGACTAAAGATGTCAAAATCAATTGGAAATGTTGTTGATCCAATAAAGGTGATAAATACCGTTGGTACGGATACTTTGCGCATGTTTATGGCCACAAATGTAAGTGATAAAGATATTCCCGTATCAGAAAAGAATATAATCGAATTTTATCAGCTTATGGCTAATACTATTGGTAATTTGCATATGCGTTCGTGCAAGCTGTTGGAAAAATACAAGTCAAGTACAGTTCCAACAGTTAGTTTAAATGAGGCAGATGTTGCTTTGCTTACAAAGATAAGCTCTACATTGAGT
>CALXMZ010000012.1 GCA_944389645.1 uncultured Alphaproteobacteria bacterium | reverse complement strand
TCAATTATAAAAGGATTTATAAATGTTGCAAATGAAACTTTGCGGTGATTTAGTTCTACGTGAAAAATGCGAACTCGTGACAGAAATAACCCCCGATGTTTTAGATATTATGGATGAAATGGTAGGGATAATGCACGAACAGAATGGGGTGGGATTGGCCGCACCTCAGGTTGGTGTGTTAAAGCGCTTTTTGGTTATGATGGATCCAGATACAAATAAAGTATTTAAAATGATCAACCCGAAGATTTTGACGCGCAGTAGTGAAACTTGCGTGTTGGAAGAAGGATGCTTATCTGTATTAGGACACGATAATTTACCTGTTTATGCAAATGTCACGCGACCTGCGTCTGTCGAGGTTGAATGGAAAGATGAAAATGGAGATTTAATGCGTGCAGAAATGTCCGGGTTGCCTGCTAGAATTGTACAGCATGAGACAGATCATTTAGATGGAATTTTGTTTATAGATTACTTATCTCCTGTAAAAAGAGAGATGTTAATGCGAAAGGTGCGCAAACGCAGATGAAGTTAGTATTAATGGGGACAAACGACTTTGTCGTTCCAATTTTTGATGCGATTTTAAATGCAGGTCATGAAGTCTTGGCGGTGTTTACACGTGCACCGAAACCTGTCGGGCGTAAGCAAATTTTAACTCCTTCTCCTGTGCATGTTTGGGCAGAATCAAAGGGGCTACCTGTTTATACAAATATTCGTGATTATAATTTTACACCAGATATGGTTGTGGTTATATCTTATGGTGTAATACTTCGTGATAATGTATTGAATTCTGCACCTTGTGTAAATATTCATCCAAGTGATTTACCGCGTTATCGTGGCCCGTCACCGATAAGAACCGCAATATATAATGGTGATACAAAAAGTGCAGTATGTCTTATGCAGATGACTGCAGATTTAGATGCGGGTGATGTATACATGCGCCAAGAATTTGATATTGGTCAAAATGATACTAATGAAACAATAGAGAAGAAAGTATCAGGAATAGGTTCGCGATTGGTAATCGAGTATTTATCTGCACCTGAAAAGTATAAGCCTGTTCCACAAACTGGGGAAATCACGTATACAAGAAAATTTACTGGTGCAGATGAGATTATAGATTGGACAAGAACGTCAGAACAGATACATAATCAAGTTCGTGCGCTGGGGGCAGGGCGAACAAAAATAAACGGAATAGAAGTAAAGATTTTAGAAACGCGTGTAAAAGATGGAAATTTAGAAATTATAAAAATTCAACCTAGTGGTAAGAAGCTAATGGATTGGGGAAGCTTTGTAAACGGTTTGCGCGGTGCATCAATAGAAATTGGAAAATAGAAGGTAAAAATGTCAACGGAAGATCTTAATATAAAAAGACAAGATAGCAGGCTTGTATGTGGTTTAGTGCGACAGGTTAATATAATTAAATCTGAATATAACGGTTTTGGTACTTGTCCTTGTATATCGTGTGATGGTAACGATTGTAATGATTGTTATTATGCTAGCTGTTTTTCAAATAATATATGTATAAAATGTTTGGCTTATGAAGGGAAAACGCGATAAATTATTCTAAGAATAATTTTTTATGGTTAAAAATATATTTTATGAATTTCGTGATGATTTAAAAAGAGGTATTTTAAATGGTACATAATGATAATAGTTTAAACGATATTGTTAATAATAATAATATTAATTGGCAATCTTTGGATAAAAAAATTTGTGGTCTTTTTGGGGCTAGTGTGATTATATCTCAGTATAATAATTATGGTAGTTGTGCATGTTTAGGTTGTATAGGTAATAAGTGTACTATATGTGATAGATATCAATCTTTGTTAAAAACGTTATATATTGATACGATACAATGTGAAAAATGTATGAATTGCAAAATAAGATAAAATTATAAAATTAAGATAAAGTAAATATAAAAGCTATGAAAAGAAATAATTTTATACAGTGGAATAAATGTGAAGCATATATGAAATAAAGATTTTATATTATAATTTTATAGAATTTTTTATATTCATTGTTAAGGTTGAAACATAATTTTAAATTATTGTCTTAAATAGATAAAGTTATTGAAAAAAGATACGTAAATATTTTAGTAGAGAATGAGTAGATATAAAATAACTCTTGAATACGACGGAACGAATTTAATAGGTTGGCAAGAAAACCGCCAAGGTGATTCTGTTCAGTCTTTACTAAAAGACGCTATAGAAAAGTTTTGCGGTGCTTGTCCAGATGTTGTTGCTGCAGGCAGAACAGACGCTGGTGTACATGCGTTTGCAATGGTTGCGCATTTTGATTTAGATTCTGACGTGACTCCTGAAACAGTTATGCGTGCTATGAACTTTTATTTAACAGATAAGCCAGTAAGCGTGCTTAAATGTGAAAAGGTATCGGATGATTTTAATGCGCGTTTTTCATGTATTCGTCGTAATTATAAATACTATGTTTTAAACCGTTCTGCGCCTGCAGTGCTGGATAAAAAACGCGTGTGGTGGGTGCCAAGAAAATTAAATATGCGTGCTATGCGTAATGCTGCCGAAAAGTTAATTGGTAATCATGATTTTACAAGTTTTCGCGCATCAGAATGTCAGGCTAAAAGCCCGATAAAGACTTTGGATTTATGCAAAATAACGAAGCGCAGGGATATAATAGAATTTGAATTTTCTGCGCGGTCTTTTTTACATCATCAGGTTAGAAATATGGTTGGAACGTTGGTAGAAATCGGACTTGGAAAACCATACGACATAGATGAAATTTTTGCTGCAAAAAATCGTAGTGCTGCGGGTCCTACTGCGCCCGCCGCTGGATTATTTTTTGTTAGTGCGGATTATGCCACGGACGATTAGTTGTTGTATAACTGACTTTCCCAGATTTATAAATAACAAAACCGTCGCGTAAAATTTTATGGTTGCACTTTGGGGCATCAATATAAAAGTAAGAAACAATATAGTCTATGTTATCATCATTACATAGTTTGGTGATATGCTTTTGTAAAGGTACAAATTTTTGTATGTAAGCCAAATTGAAATTTTCTGTTTTATATAAATATAAACCTTTGTCGTGCTTACGACGTTTGTTAGGTGTACCTGTTGCTTCACCATTTAACTGCTTCCATGTATCAAAAGTAAAATAGTGATTAGAAGCGCGTGATTTATTAAATTCTAATTTTCCATTATTTACAAAAGCAACTAACTC
>CALXMZ010000011.1 GCA_944389645.1 uncultured Alphaproteobacteria bacterium | reverse complement strand
ATGACTTCAAAGAAATAGTCTGTAAACATTATCCAGAATGTGACGGAAATTTACTAGACTTAATACCAGTTGATACCGAAACGGAGGGGGAATAAGATGAAAAGAAATTTTAATACTTATCCTCGCGCACCAAAAACTCACGTTAACAGTAGCGGCTATCGTGTTTATAATAACACGGGCATATTAGTCCATCGACATATAGCGGAAATAAAGCTCGGCCGTCCATTAAATCCTTGTGAGGTCGTACACCATATAGACAGAAACAAACAAAATAATACCCCAAATAATTTGTACATTTTCAAAAACCAACAAGCGCATTGGAATGCACACAAACAAGACGCTAAGAAATACGGTACAGAGTACAGCTTTATGGGCAAAAAGAAATAAAATTGCCTCACTGAATTTGGGCGAAGTATGTCATAGTGGGTAAAACAGGAAATTTCTGGAAAGCAAAGACATACCAGAGCAATAACGCACTAAAAAAGTCCCAGAAACCGGCTGGTTTGTGGGACTTCATATAACTTTTTTGAATTTTTTGTATTCCTGGCGGAGACGAAGGGATTCGAACCCTTGATACCCTTGCGAGTATACCACATTTCCAATGTGGCGCACTAGACCAACTATGCGACGTCTCCTAATACTTCTTTAAATTATTCTTCTTCACCAGAATCTGGCGTAGCATCTTCACCCTCTTCTGCTACAACAGGTGCATCTTCTAATAATGTTTCTTCTAACTCCGCATCTATTTCCCGTAATTTAGGATCTTCAGTTGATGCTATCTCTAAAGAATCTTCATTATCTGATAATGCCGGCGTATCTTTATATGATTGAACAAATTCATGACGTATCTCATTCATATCTAATTTACCCGTTGCTATCTCGCGCAAAGCAACAACCGTCAACTTATCATCCCTTTTGTCTACAACTGGCTGCGAACCACCGTTTAAATCACGAACGCGCTGAGACGCAAGCATTCCAAGTTCATAACGACTTTCTACAAATGGTAATGTATCTGAATTCGTTGTACGTGCCATAATTTAAATCCTTTGTTGAAAACGTTTTTAACCTCGCTATAATGCCCTAAGGACGGTAAAAATGCAAGAAGAAAATATAATAAATAATATCAAAACTTTATCTTTCGGTTGTAGATTAAATGCTTTAGAAGCAGAAAAAATACAAAAAATGTTATCTTCTGTATTGAAAACTGCTATTCTAGTAAATACCTGCGCCGTTACGGCGGAAGCCGAAAGACAATCAGGGCAAGCGGTTAGAAAACTTGCACGCGAAAACCCAAACATACCAATTTTCGTAACAGGATGCGCTGCAACCAGAAATCCAGATTTATTCCAACAAATAACAAATGTCTTCGTCATAAAAAATAAAGATAAAATGTGTCTGACTTCCTATTTAAACTTCTTAAAGGATGACCCATGCCTTTTTAAAAACACAGAAATTACTCATTTTTCCCACTCTTTACCAAAATTATCAAAACAATTCGTTCAAATACAAAACGGTTGTAATCACAAATGTTCTTATTGCATAACCCGATTATTACGCGGATCTGCCATATCTTTTGAATATGAAACTATATTAAAAGACGTACAAAACGCAATTGAAAATGGTTTTAAAGAAATCGTCTTAACTGGTGTAGATATCGCTAGCTACGCAAAAAACGGCTTGTTAATTTCTGATTTATGCAAAAATCTTCTGCAAGATGTACAAGGAATAGAAAGATTAAGATTGTCTTCTATGGATCCCGCATCGCCAGAAATCTTTAAAATTATAAATCTGATACATTCTGACAAAAGAATGATGCCCCATATGCACTTATCAATGCAATCTGGCTCTGATACGATTCTTAAGGATATGCACCGCAGACATAATTCAGAAACTATTCGTAGAATAATTAAAGCTGCAAATAAATCAATTACTTTTAGCTGGGATATAATTTGCGGATTCCCCGGTGAAACCGAAACATTGTTTAAAGAAACAACTAATCTTATAAATGAAACGAAACCAATTAAAATTCACGCATTCCCCTTTTCTCCACGCCCCGGAACAGAAGCAGCAGAAATGCCTAATCAAGTTAATAAAGAAATCTCGAAAAAGCGCGTAAAAATAATATCCGAACTTGCTAACAAATTCTGTAAACAATTTATGGAAAAACAAATATCTACAAACGTACAAGTGCTAGTTGAAGAAAACAATATTGCCCGAACACCAAATGATATAGATGTAGAAATTATCGGAGAATCTTTGCCACCTAAAACGATATGCAACGTAAAATTAACGGGGATCAAAGACAATAAGTTTGTCGGAATTTTAATATAAAAAATCTGTTGGCAAGCCGTTTAATACTTGCTAATATCTTAAACATGAAAAAGAAAATACTTATCTTGTTGTTCTTGTTAGTAACAACCGTTGCACACGCTGATTTTTCAACGCGTGCTAAATCTGCTTTTCTAATAGATTATGAGTCAGGAGCAGAAATCGTCACAAAAAATGCCGATGAATTAATGCCTCCTTCTTCCATGATAAAACTTATGACGCTAGCCGTATTATTCGATGAAATTAAATCGGGTAAAATCTCAATGGACGACCGATTGACCGTTAGTGAAAACGCTGATTATAATAATCCATTATGGTATCCCGCTAGTAAAATATGTTTAGTAACAGGTCAGACAATTAGCGTACGTGACGCAATACTTGGTTTAATCGTGTTATCCGGTGGCGATGCAAGCGTGGTCGTCGCTGAAAAATTGGCAGGAACTGAAAACGCTTTTACCGAATTAATGCAGAAAAAAGCACGTGAAATAGGTATGACTCAATCTACATTCGGTAACGCAAGCGGTTTACCTAATCCTAATAATTTAATGACCAGTCGTGAACTGGCTATGCTTGCAGATTATGTTATAACTAATCATTCTGAACTTTACCCCATGTTTTCTACAAAACGTTTTGAATTTAAAGAACACCAAACAGACTGGTGTCGCGATTGGGGACGTACGCATACTATGAACTATAATAAACTACTTTTCATAATGCCTGGTGCAGACGGTCTAAAAACAGGTCATACTGAAGACGGTGGATATGGCATGGTAGCAAGTGCCAAAGTTGGTGGCCGTAGATTAATCGGCGTAATAAACGGTTTTCGCGGTGATAGTCATGATGCTTTGGCTACAGAAATGAAAAAACTACTTAATTATGGTTTTACAAATACAACAAATAAAGTTTTTTATCACCCAGGTGATAAAATTACGAAAATACCCGTTTGGTACGGTCGTCAACCATATGTTATAGCAACAGTAGAAAAAACATTCGCAATTACTTTACCAAAATCTGACGGGCTATCTGGAATTAGAGTCCTAGCAAGATATGATGAACCTATACCTGCACCTGTAAAAAAAGGTGACAGAGTCGGTGAAATAATAGCAGAAAAAAACGGTGAAATAATAGCACGTGCCCCTCTTATAGCAATGGATAAGGTAAATAAGATTCAATTTTTCGGTCGCGTAATTACAAACATTATGGTTATTTTAGGTATTAAATAATCATGGCTAAGAAGAAAACAAATTTTTATAACTTCCCACACCCTATGGACAATGATTGTCTAATAGGTCATACCAATGCTTTAAATAACTTTCTAAGTGCATGGAATGCACGAAATACTCACCCCATTCATCCGGTATGGATGTTTGCAGGACCTCGCGGAATAGGAAAAGCCACTATGGCCTATAAAATAGCAAAAATCGTTTACGGTAACGTAGGTGACTTTTTCATAATAGATATGGATAGAAATATAGATAAAGATGGTAAACCTAAAACAGACGGCAAGGTAATATCTGTATATACTGTACGAGCAATGATCGAAAAAATGCAACTATCTTCTATGTCCGGTGACTGGCGTGTTATTCTCATAGATTCTGTCGATGAATTAAACACAGCCGCTTCAAATGCAATTTTAAAACTATTAGAGGAACCCCCAGAAAAAACTCTATTTTTACTAATTGTACATCAACTATCTAACGTTTTACCAACAGTACGTTCACGTGCACGCGTTGAAAAAATAAGACCGCTAAGCATACCTCAATTAAGAGAACTTTGTATTAAATTTATGCCAGATGAAGACATAAACACAGAGACTCTTAAACTAGCAAACGGAAGTTTCGGAAGAATTGCTAACTTAAAAAAATCTGGAGGCGATGCAATCTATGAAGAACTTATGGAAACATTAAAAAACGAACGTGCAAATAGTGCAGACATTATGGCATTAGCAAAAAAAATTGCTCTGCAACCAGAATTGCACGGAATTTTACTTGATGCGATTGCCAATTTTAAGCTAGCTGACTTGTATCCAATTGTAACAAAAGCAATTTCTGATATAAATAAGCTTTACCTTGAACCAGAAATCGGTATTTTTAAAATTATTATTGAAATAAAAAAATGTTTATAGATACACACTGTCATTTAACTGATAACTATATCTCCGGCGATTTAAACGACGTCATTAAACGTGCAGGGCTGGTCGACGTTAATACGTTTATTTGCCCCACAGCCGATCCTAATGATATAGAAAATGCCATTACAATAACTGAAAATCATGATAATATATTTGCTACTATCGGTATTCATCCAGAATATGCAGGAGTAGATGCAAATATATTTTTAACAGAAAATATTCTTTTGCACCCCCGCGTAATAGGTATAGGAGAAATCGGTTTAGATTACCATCAAAGCTCACAAAATCGTAACGCACAAATCAAACTTTTTGAACAACAATTAGATCTAGCAAAAAAGCACAACCTGCCAGTTGCAATACATACTCGCGATGCAGAAGAAGATACTAAAGCAATTCTAACAGATGAATTTCACGGTGTGATGCACTGTTTTACAAGTTCTTGGAATTTAGCAGAAGTTATGTTAGACCGTGGATTTTTTTTCTCTGCTAGTGGAATTTTAACATTCAAAAATGCAGAGGAAATACGTGAAACCTTTAAAAAAATCCCTATCGATAGAATCGTAATTGAAACAGACGCTCCATATTGTGCACCTGTTCCGTACCGTGGAAAAATTTGCGAACCCGCTATGGTCGTAGAAACAGCAAAAGTACTGGCACAAATCAAAAATTTGCAATTAAATGATTTGGCTATTATACTTGCAGACAATACAATGAAGTTGTACCCAAAATGCCACGTCAAATAATAAAATTTGGTCAAGTTTCTGAAAATCGCAAAGCGCGATATAATTACTCTATTGAAGATACAATAGAGGCAGGAATTTCTTTAACTGGCGCAGAAATAAAATCTATTCGTTACGGCTTGGTCACAATCGTTGACGGATTTGTACAAAGACGCGGTACGAATTTATACTTAGCTGGAATAGAAATTCAAAAACTTCCGACCGCCGCACGCATCGTAAATTTTGATGAACGCAGACCACGGCAATTATTACTTCATCGCGCACAAATAAACCGACTAATAGGTAAACTTCAAGAAAAAGGAGCAACCATCGTCCCGTTAAAGTTATACTTTAATAATCGTGGTAGACTTAAAGTTCTATTGGGTGTCGGATACGGTAAAAACAAAATCGACAAACGAGAAACCATCAAACAACGAGAATGGAATAAAAATAAATCCAGAATTCTTAAAGGTTAAAAAAAAAAGGCGCACAAACGCGCCTTTCTAATCAATCTTCCTTCTTATATAAGAGATTAATTGTTCATATTAATACCCGCCCGAACCTGTGCACGAAACTCGTCTTTCACTGCTTTATATTCAGACCTTGTAATACAACCATCTTGATCCATATCCATCACAGGTAATAAGGCCTGCATCTGCGGACATTTAATAGAAGGAACCACCAAACAACCATTTCTAAAATGTGGACGTGCCCCACGAAAATAACGACCATCATCACATAATTTTGCGGCCGCAAAACCTAAAGCAAAAATTATCAATATAAAAATAAGTTTCTTTAAAAATCTACCAAATTTGGACCCACCATGACAACCGCACTTGCATTCATGGCCACACATACATTCATGAGTTTTTGGTATAATTTCTTTTACATCTTCAATAGCAACCTTTTTCATCGCAGGTTTCTTCACTGTTGCTTTTTTTACTGTCGTTTTCTTCGTCGCTGCTGATTTAGCAGAAGATTTTTTAATTGTTTTAGTTGGCATATTTTTTCCCTTTTCGTTTTACAATTTAATTTTATTAAATATCAGATTTTATGTAAAGAATATTTTTATTTAATAAAAAAATAAAAGCTACCAAACAGTAGCTTTTATTCAAATCGAAATCAAACGATTTAGTTCAAAGCTTCTTTCAAAGCTTTACCTGGTTTGAATTTCGGCTGAGTGGAAGCCGGAATCTTAATAGCTGCACCAGTCTGAGGATTACGACCAGTTGTAGCTTTACGCTTTGCAGTTGTGAATGTACCGAATCCAACCAAACGTACTTCACCCTTCTTTTTCAAAACTTTTGTTACTGTGTTGATGAATGCGTCCAAGCAAGATGCTGCTGTTGCTTTCGTTACTTCAACTTCATTTGCGATTGCTTCAATCAATTGCTGTTTATTCATTTATTTTCTCCTTTCATAAATTTATATTAAGGTGTCCGGCAGTCCAAAGGCAATGTCTTTGGAATCCAAACCGCAGAGATAATACGTTTTTATAAACTCAACCTTCTCAACGTACCACATTCCAAGGACATTGCCTGTCCTGCTTACTCGAATCGTAGAGAAATCGCGTCTTTAAGTCAAGAGTATATTTATTTTTTTATGTTTTTTTATAAAATTGACAAAATTTATTTATATTAATTATATACGGCTTCTGCCTTGACTGCCATAACATTTGAAGAATTACTATCACATAATACCCATTGCCTATCATCACCTTTTACATGCACTGTCCTAAAATGATTTGGCGTAAATGCAAGTAATGCGACAACTACACTGGCCCAAAAAGTAAATTTTGTAAACTTCCATGGATTAGAGAAACTATTTTTTTTAAACTCATCACTTAACAAATTCTGATACAAAGCCCAACCCCATAAAAACATTAATAACATGACAATGAAAAAGAAACCTATAGTAATAGATCTAATAAAAGGACGTAAAGCATTCGAAACCTCAGTCCATATAGAGTTTGACGCAGGACAAACATATAGTTCCTGCCCGATTAAATCTGTAGGTATTTTTATTGCTTCATTAGGCGATATTTGTAAACCGAAAGATGACGCTATAACAATTGTAGTTAATGCAATTATTGCCAATAACATTATAGGTTTCATATATTTACTCCACAAAAATAATCATTTTTTTCATTATACCACAAACAACTAAGCAATTGCAATTTTATAAACTTTGAACTAATATTCTTTTCATGCTGAATAAAAAAGTAAATCTTGTAATCGGTCTAACAACTTTTAACAACGAATTATTAAAAGTATCAATACCTACACTAGGAAAACAAAAGCAAAGTTTTTTATTAGTTATATATAATGACAACCCTATGACAATCTTGAACAAGAGACAAATTAGAAAACTTGGATATAAAGGTAAATTACTCATAATAAATTCCAAAGAAAACTTAGGCACATTAAAAGCACGTATGAAAATCGTAGAATATGTAAAAAAACTGAAATCTTACCCTGATTGGTTCATATTTTGTGATGATGATGATATGCTAGTAGATATATCTATCCCAAAAGTTTCTGAAAATACTTTTGCTATCATTCAAAATTCTATTCTGATCCGTCATAGGTTACTAGACGTCTTAAATGCTTTGAATAATCCAGCTAACATTTATATAGACGGTCAGAATGTAGTTATATCTAAACCAAGTCTCGGCTTTTCCGGTATGTTAATCAGAACTAATTTTATTATAGGTTTATTTGAATATTTAAATTTATTCACCGATGCTATAAAAAAAATCGACGATGATTTAGATTTTCGTTCACCCGTTGATTCTATCATGCGACTATATCTAAACATGTATGCAAAATTCGTTAACCCAGATGCTAGTCCGATTTATATGGATAAAGTAAATTATATTAAAATAGATATCGATTCATGCCTTATAAAATATGAGAAACTTAATAAACCTACTAGAAATTCAGCAGAAGTTTATCATAGCATAATTACTAAATATGAGAAACTTATGAAAGAAGCACTTGGGGCGATTGCCCCTAGGGGCTAAATTTATATTCTTTCTTTTTTAAATATTTATGATTGAAACTATGCGACAATCTTTATAAGATTGTGTCAACGAACAAGGGATTATTTAAAATGAAATATAATGATATCCGTACAACTTTCTTGAAATTCTTTGAAGAAAAAGGCCATAAAATTGTTCCTTCTTCATCTTTGATTCCAAATGACCCTACCCTGTTATTCACTGTTGCAGGTATGGTTCCATGGAAAGGCATTTTGCAAGGTACAGAACCTGCATTTGCGTCTCGTGTTGCTGACGTACAAAAATGTATTCGTGCAGGTGGTAAGCACAATGACCTAGACGAAGTCGGGTTTGATGGTCGTCATCACACATTCTTTGAAATGGTTGGGAACTGGTCTTTTGGCGACTACTTTAAAGAAGGCGCAATTGAATACTCTTGGGAATTATTAACGAAAGTTTTAGGTCTGGATCCGAATAAACTTCGCGTAACAACGCACGAAACAGACGAAGAATCCACAGAAATCTGGCGCAAAGTTGCTGGCAAAGAAGCAATTAGACTTGGTGATAAAGACAACTGGTGGTCTGCAGGTGATACCGGTCCTTGTGGACCATGCACAGAAATATTCTATGATTTCGGTGCAGATATAGAAAACGAAGATGATAGATGGGTTGAAATCTGGAACGATGTGTTTATGCAATATGACCGCGATGCAAACGGCAACCTATCACCATTGCCAAAGAAAAATGTTGATACAGGTGGCGGTTTGGAACGCTGGGCCGCAGTTTTGCAAGGTAAGACGGATAACTATGATACTGACTTATTTGTTAATTTAATGAAGGCAATAGAAAATGTCGTCGGCATACAAAAAAATGCAGAAAATACCCCCTCATTCAAAGTAATTGCGGACCACTTGCGTGCTGTTGGTTTTGCTATTGCAGATGGCGTCATTCCAAGCAACACAGACCGCGGTTATGTAATTCGTCGTATTTTACGCCGTGCTATGCGCCACGGTCAAATTCTGGGGCACAAGGGCGCGTTGTTATCAAAATTATACCCTGCACTTATTACTGAAATGGGCGCGGCATATCCAGAACTTGCACGTGAAGAAAAGCATGTTGTTGAAATCATACAAAACGAAGAAAATGCGTTTGCAGACATGTTGCAAAATGGTATGAAATTATTAGAAAACGAAATACCAAAAGTAAACAACAACGTACTGCCTGGTGATGTTGCATTTAAACTATTTGATACCTATGGATTCCCATTGGATTTAACCCAGATGATTTTACGCGATAAAAATATTGATGTAGATGTCGCAGGCTTTGAAAAGTCAATGGCAGAACAGAAAGAACGCAGTCGCGCTAATACAAAAGGAACACGCACTTTATGGGAGTCACAGACTCAATTAACCGAGACAGACGATAGTACAAAATATTCGCCTGATACCAATATGCAATCGAAAGTATTATCTATCTTGCACAATGGCGAGTTTGTTGAAAACGCTGATGCGGGAGACGAAGTAGAAGTTGCTTTAGATAAAACAAACTTCTATGGCACACAAGGTGGGCAAGTTGGCGATAGCGGCGAAATACGGAAAGAAAATAAGACCGTTATGAATGTATCTGAAGCGGTACGCGTTGACAATCTTGTTATCCATAAAGGCACTTTAACCGGCACATTAAATGTTGGTGATACAGTATCTACAATTATCAATGCACCTTCTCGCCAACAAACAGCGCGTGCGCATACTGCAACGCACTTACTTCAAGCGGCTTTGCGTCATGTTTTAAACGAAAACGTTGAACAGCGCGGCTCCAAAGTATCACCAGACTCTGTTCGTTTTGACTTCTCGTTCGGGCGCGCAATGACCGCAGAAGAAAAGCAAGCAACAGAAGACCTCATTAACAAATGGATTTCTGAAGACTTGCCTGTTTCTCATGAAGAAATGTCTTTGGACGAAGCAAAAGCAAAGGGTGCTATGGCTCTGTTCGGTGAAAAATACGGGAACACAGTAAAAGTTATTACTGCAGGTGATGTATCTTGTGAGCTATGTGGCGGAACGCATATTTATCACACAGGTGAAATTATCCACGCAAAAATTAACAAAGAAAAATCTATCAGCAGCGGTATTCGTAGAATTACTATGTCAGTTGGAACGTTAGCAGAGTAAAAAGAACACACCTTTTTGGTTGGCAATTAAATTCTTGCATTCGCGACATTTAATAGTATCATTATCAGGGTGAGAGATAAAAAAGAACGACACAAATAAAGTTCCTAAAAAAACACCCCTAAGTATATTGATTCTATTAACCAATTGCCAAATAGGGGCATAAAAGTGGCGCTGTCACAGATTCACTACAAATAAATTATTTTATTTATTCGCAATGGATTTCGTGACAACGCATAAGTTAAACGATAAAAAAGGATTATTTATGGTAAAAGTTAGAGAAAAAAAGCAAGCACCTATTACGGAAGAAACTGCAGAACCTAAAAAGCCTGCAAAAATAACAGGTATGAACAAGCATGAAAATGATAGAAACGATGAAAATTTGTATTTTATGGCGTTAGGCGGATTGGAACATGTCGGTCAAAATATGTATGTCTATAAATACAAAGGTAAATACTTGGTAGTTGATTGCGGTATGGGATTTTTGGAAGAGGAAATTGGTGCTGGTGACGTCCAATACTGCGATACTACTTGGCTTGAAAAACGCAAAAAAGATGTTGTCGGTTTTGTTATAACTCACGGTCACGAAGATCATATCGGTGCTTTAAAATATGTTTGGCCAAAATTTAGAAAACCTATTTATTGCACCCGTTTCCCCGGTGAAATTTTGACTCGGACTTTCAAGGGAATCGAACTAGATTTTAACCCAGAAAAAGATATCGTTATTTTTGATCATCATGGAGCAACGTTAAAACTTGACCCATTTGAAATCGACACTTTTCACGTATCTCACTCTGTACCAGAAGCACAGATGCTAATCATCAAAACTCCCGCTGGTAAAGTATTACATACAGGGGACTGGACATTTAACGATGACAATCCTATTGAAGAACCAACTGACTTTGCACGCTTACGCGAAATCGGTTCTGATCCTAAATTACTAGCATGCATATCAGATTCAACTTCTGCTTCACGTCAAGAAATACAAACTACAGAAGTACAAGTTCGTGAAACCCTAACAGAAATTATGAAAAATGCACCAGGGCGCGTTCTTGTAACTGGTTATTCTCGTAGTATTGCTCGTATGAAAATGTTTGCAGAAGCTGCACGTGCAGCAGGCCGCGTTGCAGCAATAAAAGAACGCAGCAACCCTAATCCCGTTCCATATGTAGGTTTACCGGAATTCCGTGAAATAGGTATAGAATTTGGTTATTTAAATAAAGATGACGTTTATCTACATACTGAAATAAAAGACCTACCTGCAGAAAAACAAGCCATATTCTTAACAGGTTCTCAGGGCGAACAATATGCAATGCTAACCCGTCTTTGTCGCGGTCATGTAAAAGAAATGAAGTTACAACCAACAGACACTGTTCTGTTCAGTGCAATTGTCATTCCAGGACGGGAACAAGATGTTTCTTACCTTTATAACAAACTAGCGCGCATGGGTATAAAAACGCATACTATATTTGATACCGATCATCTACATGCAAGCGGTCACGCAGGCCGCCCAGAATTTGAAAGATTCTATGACATGGTACACCCACAAGTTTCCATCCCAATGCACGGTGATTACATTAACGAAATGTTAAATGGTAAAATGGCTATGGAACGCGGTGGAGCAAAGCATATGATGGTTGTTCATAACGGCGAAATGATAGCACTAAAAGATGGCGAAGCACCTTATATTTCTGAAACAATCGAAACAGGTTTTGTCGTTATGGAGGGTGAAACAGAACGTAGCGCAGATGATAAAGTTTATAAAAACCGTAAAAAAATTGCAATGAATGGTGCTGTATTCGTCACTTTGCCTGTTGATAAGCGTGGGTTCTTAAAGGGCGTTCCAGAAGTATCTAGTGCAGGTATATTCGAAACAGATACAACTGGTTTCATGAAGCGTCAAATTCAAATCGAAATAACAAAAGCAATCGATGATTTAACAAAAGCGGAACGCAAAGACCGCGATAATTTAGTTCGTGCAGTTCAAATAGCTTCGAACAAAGTAATTCGCGCATCATTAGGCGCAGATAAAAAACCTCAATATAGCGTTCACTTTGTGCAGAAATAAAAAATCCCCCGGCTGTTGGGGGATTTTTCTACTCGGACTCCTCGTGCGCACACGGATGCGCGTTTTCATAAGCCTTCATTATTTCTGCCATATTGACTTTGGTATAAAGCTGAGTCGTCGATAATGAAGAATGACCTAACAATTCTTGTAAACTTCTTAAATCCGCACCACCTGCCAGTAATGCCGTCGCAAATGTATGCCTTAATGCGTGTGGCGTCACATAATCTGGTAATTGCAAATAATGCCTTAATCTTTCTACCACTTTCTCTGCCATTCGCGCAGACATGGGAAGACCGCGAATACTTCTGAACAATTCATCTTCTGCGTCATTACCAAACGGGCGCAATTTTATATACTTGTCTATTGCTTCTAATACCGCAGGTAAAATAGGTACTATCCTTTCCTTATTGCCCTTACCCATTATACGTAAAGAATCTGGATGATTTATAATATCTATATTCTTTAAAGACAATGCTTCTGATATACGAAGCCCACAACCAAATATCAACAAAACTAACGCCCAATCACGTGCGGCAATCCATGGTTCAGTTGCATCTAATTCTTTTATAGCATCATGCATATTCTCAACATCACTAACTTCTATCGCTTTTGATAACTTGCGCGGTACTTTCGGAGAAGAAATTAAACCTATCGCATCATTTTTTACCCCATATTGCTTATTAAGAAATTTATAAAAACCACGAACTGATGATAGTGCACGCGCAGTTGATTTATGTGCTAAATTGCGACGCTGTCTGTCTGCAAGCCAAGAACGAAAACATATCGTATCCGCACGCCCCATGTCATTAATAAAAACATCCACACCTGTAAAATTTTCATAAAACTTTACAAAATCACGGATATCATTTTCATATGCAGACGCTGTATGCACAGAATAATTCTTCGTCTGTGTTAAATAATTTATGAACTCTTGTATAGTTTCATTCATTATTTTATATCAAACGTTGCGGATACACTTACGGATACTTCTGTATCTTTTGAAACTATGCTACCAGACATCGCCATAGCATCTTCTGCAACCACCATTTTTGCACCAGTTGCCAAGAAATTAGACGCACGCGGTTGAATAGAAGAAGATGTATTCGCATTATACGATACATTTACCAATTCCCCCACTTCACGACCGTCACCTGCAGCCAAAGCATTTGCACGCTCACGAGCATTTTCAACCGCTTTACCTAAGCAATCTTCCAATACAGGTTTCATCGCCTCTGCACTGGTATACATGCGCAAGTTTTCAGAATAAATATTTTCCTGACCAGCAAATATAGACAAAACCTTTTCTATTGTTTCTATATCATCCGCAGAAACTTCTATCGCAATCGTTGTTTCTATACCAAGAACAACAGACTTTTCTAATTCACGATTCCATTCGGACTTTTCATATGAATTAAATTCTGTCGTCTGCATCTTAACATCCTGAGTCTTTAAAAAATTCGTTATTTCTGCTACCTTTGCGGTTGCCATCTTCATCGACACAGCAGCATTTTTATCTAATGTGGTTACGCGTAAAGTTATCGCAGTCCTATCTTTTGGAACCGTCGTCAAACACTCACCAGAGACAGAAATTAAGCGCATCTCTCGCGGTTGCGTAAACATACCGAACACTAATGCCATAACTGCACCAACACCAATTACACTCCCCACCCATATAAAATACTTTTTCATTTTTCTCTCCTTTTCTTCTTTTTTCTTAATCAAAATAATTTAACTTCATCGCATGCTTTACACGCATAACGGTTTCTGCAGCTACGCTTCGCGCAACTTTCGTACCTTCTCGCAAAATATCCATTACTTTATCTAAATTACGCACAAATTCTTCGCGTCTTTCACGTATAGGACGCAAGGTTTCTTGCAATACAGAATTTAAAAACTTCTTTACCTTTACATCACCTAATCCACCACGTTCATAATGCGCCGCAAGTTCTTCGTAACCAGAGTACTCTGGCAAAAACGCGGCAAAATGTTCAGGTTTTGCAAAAACAGAAAGATACATAAATACAGGGTTTTCAGTAGTATTACCGGGATCTTCAATGCGCAGATGCTTCGGGTCTGTAAACATAGTTTTTACCTTTGCTGCAATTTCATCCGCAGAATCTTTTAGGTAAATGCAATTATTTAAAGATTTACTCATTTTTGCGTTACCGTCTGTACCAGGTAATCGCGCTGCAACCTTTGATTGCGGAACCACAGCATGCGGCATAACTAATGTTTCACCATAAATACTATTAAACTTATGAACAATCTCGCTTGCTTGTTCTAACATTGGTAATTGGTCTTCACCAACAGGAACTATGTTTGCATCAAATGCTGTTATGTCCGCCGCTTGCGAAATCGGGTACGTAAAGAACCCAACCGGTACACCACCATTAAACTTTTCTTTCTGAGATATTTCTGTCTTTACAGTCGGATTGCGTTGTAGGCGCGCAACTGTCACTAAATTCATATAGTAAAAAGTCAATTCTGTTAATTCAGAAACTTCTGACTGAATAAACATAATCGTCTTATCTGGGGCATAACCGACAGCTAACATATCTAAAGCCACTTCTATAACATTTTCGCGAACTTTATCTGGGTTATCAAAATTATCGGTTAGCCCTTGTGCGTCTGCAATCATACCATACATACGTATATAATCACCTTTATTTTGAATCTCTACGTTCGCAATTAACGAACCTACAAGATGTCCGATATGCAAAGCACCCGTTGGGCGTATACCCGTTAAAACAATATTTTTTTTATCTACCATTATAAAAACCCTTATTTTTATGTTAATTTGTTTATGCAAAAAAAGAAAGTATAAAATATTAATAATATGATAAATTAGGCCCCTAGTGGCGCCACCAGATAAGATTTTTAAAATAAAAACTCATTAAAACCATGTTTTATATATTATATTCTGTACCATAAAAGTCAAGAAACATATAACTTGAGAAAAAATAAAAACATTGTATAATGAAAGCGTGGTGGTGGGTTACCACACGGGATTTCTAAGCCCTAACTTGCGTCAGAGATGACGAAAAATATCTCCAACCGTTATACGGGTTGGAGTGTGTGAATATATTGAATAAGCACGCAATTCAAGTTATTGTTTAGAAACTCCAACCACCTTAATTATGATCACATTCAGGTGGTTATTTTAATGGAATTTATCCTTATGCACTTTCTTTTATAGTGTATAAAATTTATCTCCACACAAAGGGTAGATTCCACCAAGTTTTTAAAATTTTTGATAATAAAAAACCACCAAAAAGGTGGTTTTTTCTTTTATTATCGAGAATAAAACTCGACAACCAATTCAGGAAACATTTGTACTGGATACGGTACATCTGCGAATGCAGGTACACGCGTAAATGTTGCAGTAAAGTTTGCACTATCTACGTTAATATAATCTGGATATGTACGCTCTGCAGATTCTAAAGCCAATACCACTAATGGCATCTGTTTTGCTTTCTCACTTACAGTAATAACGTCCCCAGGTTTTACCTGATAAGAAGCAATTTTTACACGTTTACCGTTAACATATATATGACCATGACTTACCAACTGACGAGATGCAAATACCGTCGGTGCAAGTTTAGAACGATATACGACTGCATCTAAACGACGTTCTAACAAACCGATTAAATTATCTGGCGTGTCACCCTTCATATTTTCTGCTTCTAAATAATACGCACGGAACTTCTTTTCCCCAATATTTCCGTAATACCCCTTTAAAGTCTGCTTCGCACGCATCTGCTTTGCATAATCAGAAGAATTACCACCACGAGACGTTGGCCCGTGCTGCCCAGGTTTATATTTACGTTTATTAAATGGAGATTTAGCCTGACCCCATAAGTTTACGCCAAGACTACGTCCGATTTTTAATTTTCTTGTGCTGCGCTTTGCGCCTGCTCTTGCCATAATTTTTATCCTTTTGGTTTTTGGTTGTGCCGGACATTTCACAGATTCCTTATCGTTTATATGACCAAAAGACATATAACTTATTCAGTTCTGGTTATCCAGCGAGGCTTAGTTTATAATGATTCCTTAGAAAAATCAAGTAAAAATCCTATACGTATGCCCCCGTTCTAAAACTTTACCTTCGGAGCAGTTTTTTCTGATTCTTCAATTTCAAACATTTTTTCTTCTGTTATATGAAACATATTCGCAATGATATTACTTGGAAATTGCTGAATCTGCGTATTTAACCCCATTACAACGGTATTATAAAATTGACGTGCAGCCTGTATCTTTGTTTCAGTATCAGTCAATTCACGTTGTAATTCTAAGAAATTTTCATTTGCACGCAAAGTCGGATAATTTTCAGATAAAGCAAAAATACTTTTTAACGTTTCTGTCAGATGATTTTCTGCATCTGCTTTTGCAGGACCACTCGCAGACATAGCTGCTTTACGAGCCTCTGTCACTGCTTGCAGAGTTTCTTTTTCATGTTTTGCTGCACCACGAACTGTCTCGATCAAATTTGGTATCAAATCATACCTACGTTTTAATTGACTGTCTATCGTTGCCCAGGCTTCTTTTACCTGATTCTTTCTTGCTATCAAACCATTATATAAAGCAATAAAATATAATAATATTATTACAACAACTATTATAACAGTCCACATATATAAAACTCCTTTTGCTTTAAATATAATTATTACGTAATAAAAAAGCAATCACTTAATAAAACGCCTCATCATCAGAGGCGTTAAAATTTTAATGATTTCATTTTTTCCAAAACGCAAACCCAGATTTCCTCTCCGTTTTTTCTTCACGTTGTTTCCGATCTTCCCTAGCCCGTCTACGTTCTGCGCGACGTTCCTGAAACCTTTTAGCAGACTCTTCGTCACGCTGAATTAATTTCAATGTTGTCACAGATAATTTATCGTTTCTAACCTCTTCTTCAAACTCAACAATATCATTTTCATTCAGGAATCTGATACCTGCTGCTTTTAAAGAACTTGAATGAACAAAAACATCGTCCATATTACCGTTTTCATTCGGCGTGTCCGGAGTAATAAAACCAAAACACTTCTTGCCGTTATACCACTTTACTTTACCTTGACGCATAATTACTTTCCTTTCTTATGCTTGTTATAGACCCCACATACCATAGAATCCTATAATAATTGTTAACAATAAGAAAAATTAAAGCAAGTAAAAATAAATTTATTATTATAGTTTTTATTTCCTAACTTATGCTATTCCTCTGATTTCTTATAATACCTTTGCACTTCTGTCATGACGAAATTAAATAATTTACCAGCCATCGTATCTAAAGGTACAGACCAATCACTTTCAACGTACGGCATTGCAGAAATCAAAATAAACCTTGCCATGAATCTAAATATCTCGCTTTCCTGAGATTGCGTCAATTTTGCCGGTGCATTCGTAACATGAAAAACCTCGTTTTCTATAGCGTTGTCTAGTTTATCTATAATTACTTCCAACATTTTTGCAGGATAATACAATTTACATAGTTTCGGGAACCCTTCAAACATAGATACACCATTACCCTGACTATACAAAATATTCCAACCAACACGTTCAAATAAATCCTCTAAACATTGACATATCATCAAATTATATTCCTCAACACCTTGTTTATGCTCACGAGCTCCCAATGCAATGTTTAAAGCAATATTTTTATTTGTTTCTAACGATGACTTTTTCGTTTTTTTCCTAGTCTCGTTCTTTCGTGCAATTTCATAATTAATATGCGTCTGTTTTTCAAACTCAAAGAAAGTACGAACCTGACATATTATCTCTAATGGAATAACCTTACCACCTTTACCAATATCTATTACAAGCTTCGCATCACGATAATTACGAGGGTTTTCCATATCATAAAATTTATCCCGAATAGATATTATTCTGTCCGGCATCATTTCTTGCACACGTTCTATAAAAAACCTTGCCTGAGGAATTAAATCAAATAGACACTTTACACGCCATATGTCCTGTAATCGCATACGAGGTGGCTCGATTTTATCCAGTTCACGCACCAGTTCTACCGCTATATGCTCATGACCAGAACCGATTATGGATAACACAGTCTCTGCTGGTGTAGAAACATATTTTTCTTTTAATTTTGCTCGTATTTTTTCTGTTACGGCCTTAGCCGATGCCACACGCTCGTGTGAAGCTATTACACGATAAACCGTATCAGCAACCTCATCAACATAAGCTGAATAATACTTACCGGTAACCTTATCCAAAGCACGATCTATTTTTTTCTGTGCTCCGACAATTACTGTAACTATTGAAGATACTGCCAAGTCTATCTTATGCCCTGCCCCACTCGTAAAAAACTGATTACGCATAGGATCCGCATCTAAACGATGATGAACAATATAAGGATGCAACGGGTTTATGTCTGAAATTTTTATCGGTTCATCAATAGCATTATCTGTTTCATAGTCATATTTCATAACAGGTGCTTTCGGTGCCCCAAAACACTTACCTAAAAAATAAAATACTTCTCTGAACCAAGTCAAACTGTCAGAATAAAGTTCTGATAAATAGTTAGCTGCTTCATCGTTTATAATTCCAGAAGTTCTCGCAGACTCTATAACAGCTAAATTCTTTCTATCGTTCTCATCAGATAAATCAACCGCATAATTTTCTGAATATTGACTAGACATTACATTCCCCCTTCTATTTCATTATAGGAAATAGTATAACATCACGCAAGGTTGGCTGGTTAGCTATTATTGAGAAAAATCTATCTATTCCTAAACCAAGCCCAGAAATCGGTGGCATACCATGTTCCATAGCACGCAAGAAATCTTCATCCAAATCAAAGGCTTCTTCATCACCAGCGGCCTTATTCTTTGCCTGTTCTTCAAAAGCAGCACGCTGAACTATCGGATCTACTAACTCTGAATATGCCTTTATCAATTCTGCACCACATACAATTAACTGGAATATGTCTATTCTTCTATTGTCTTCATCATTTCTACGCGCCAAAGGTATCAAATATGCAGGATAATTATACACTATTGCAGGTTGCACAATTTGATCACGAATCTTGCGCTTAAATACATAATCCACAATAGAAGGCACAGACTTTAAATCATCAAGTTCTTCTGAAGGGAACATACCTTTTTCAACCAATTGTTTCTTCAATGCTGCTGTATCTTTAAATTCTAAAATATCAACACCTAACAATTCATTCATACGCGCAGTATAGTCTATTTCTTCATAATTACTGAAATCTAGTTGCGTTCCTTGATATTCTATCTGTAAACTACCACGCAATTCCATAAGAATCTTCTGAACCATATTCCAAGAAAATGCTATATTATCCCTGTAATTCCAATATGCAGCATACCATTCCAACATAGTGAATTCTTGCAGGTGCATTGCATCCATACCCTCATTACGGAAGTTTTTACCAAGTTCGTAAACCCTATCAAAACCAGCCGCAATTGTCTGTTTTAAAAACAATTCTGGTGCAATACGCAAATAGAAATCCGCATCCAACGCGTTATGATGCGTAATAAACGGTCTTGCAGCCGCACCACTTGCCACGACTTGCATAATTGGAGTTTCAACTTCTACAAATCCGTTAGAATTTAAATATTCACGAATAAGACGCAACATCTTAAACCGCATTTTCATCGTATTACGAGTATCTTCATTTGAAATAATATCTAAATAACGCTGACGATATCTTGTCTCCATATCTGTAAGCCCATGAAATTTTTCAGGTAACGGACGCAAAGCCTTGGATAAAATATCATACTTTGACACGCGAACGGTCAATTCACCAGCTGTCGTATGGTATAATTCTCCTGTAATACCAATAAAATCACCTAGGTCTACATTTGCTTTCATAAACTTATACTGTTCTTCACCCAGTTCTTCACGCGACATAGAAAACTGAATATCGCCGTCTATATCATAAATACGCCCAAACATAAGTTTGCCTAACCAACGCAAAGCAGTAATACGACCTGCCAACTTTACTTGTACCCCGTCTTTCAAATCGCGTGCTTCGGCAATCGTATTTGTTCTATCAAATTTGTCTTTCCAAACAACACCGTCACGTGCACGAATATTTTCTGCCTTTTGTAAACGAGCTTCCAATTCATTTGTTGATATTTTTATTGCGTTGTTTGTATTTTCTGACATTTTATTTTCCCTTTTAGACGTTAAGATAAAAAAACGGACGCATGAAAGTGCGTCCGTCATTTAAATAGATGGTCGCACCTATCAATTCAAAATTTTTTTAGAATTAGATTTCATTGTGCACTGACCCTTTCTCTTTAGAAACTCTGGTGCGAGCAAAGGGGCTCGAACCCTCGACCTCAACCTTGGCAAGGTTGCGCTCTAGCCAACTGAGCTACGCTCGCACTGCGTGAAGTATTTTGACATATCTTATTTTTAATTGCAAGTTTTTTTTATATGAAATAAAAAGCCCGCTTTTCTGCGGGCTTTTTGATATTCTTATAACCATTTCCATGGCTGTAATACCTTTAATAAACTATATGCCGTACGTTTATCCGTAAACGTATGACCACACCTTGGGCATACGATAAAAGGTGATATCATAGCTTTAGTCTTTTTAAACATTGAAATCCATATCAATAATCCTAAAACCCATACAGCTATAACTAATCCCCATGCAACGTAACCAAAATACTTATTAACCGTATCTGTTATGATTGTGATTGTACTTAAACTTGATTTTTCTAAGTCATTATATATCTTCGTTGCAACAGGCCATGAAGACGGACGCCATGGGTATACATGTTCTATACCATAGTTCGTTAACAAAGTCGTACCCAAACCACCACTGTTCTTATCAAGTTGAGATTTAATTGCTGTATCAATCATATCATCAATTTGAATCTGTAAAACACTGGTCAAGTCTGTTTCTATTTCATCCAACTTTTTGTTTACCAGCGCAGCGGTATCATCTACTTTTTGTATCGCATCATTTGCTTTATCAATGCCAGAATTTGCCGCATCTACGCCCTTGTTTACTTCACCCAGAGCTTTATCAACACCACTTGTGTTTATACCGAACTTGCTTGCCAAACCACTTAATTTCTGTACCTTACCGGTAGTTTCCTGAACTTTGCCGGTTGTTTCTTCTGCTTTAGCAGTTGCATCTTTTGCCTTGGTCGTTGTATCTGTAACCTTGTCAACGGCATCTTCCGCCATACGCACTTTATCTATTGCAAAAGCAACTGGTTTTTCCAAATTTATAGAATCTTTTATCCCGTCCAACAGTTTTTCATACTGTTCAACAATATTACGCTGTAAATCAAAGAACATAGATACAACAATAGACTTCTTGATAGGTTCTGAATATGTATTCTTTACCCATAATGGTGCCCAAATTACAATCGCAATCCATATAATAGACACTATAGCAAAAACACGCTTAGTCCACGTAACAAAAGAAGTCTTTTTCTTGACGGTTTTAGCACCACCCATATCTATGACTTCCACCTCTTTCTTTTTCCTTGGCATTTCTTTCCCCTTTTGGCTTTTATAAGTCTAGTTTATGAATTCTACAAAAATCTTGCAAGACTTTTTATCTAACTTTTTCATCAAATGCTTTTATTTCATTTGCCAAAATCTTTTTTATTTTCTTTGGCCCTACATCTTTCTGCTGATATTCCATTAGTTGATTAACCGTCTTAAAATAAATATCTGCATCTTTTACATTATCAAAAGTTGATATTTCTGTAGTAGGAATCGCATTCCACTGACGACCATTTGCCTTTAAACACACTAGAGTATAAACAAAAGTTAATCTATCAGCAGATTTTGCTGCAACTGCCAAATATAACTTATCTTCGTCATTCAATGTCAATTTAGGTTGAGACGTTTGTTTTTTGTCATTATTCATTATTTCTCACCTGTATATTTTTCTATAAACTCTTTCTTAAACTCTGCAAATCTACCCTCTTCTATAGACTTACGAATATCACGCATTAAATCTTGATAAAACCACAAGTTATGCTGAGTCAATAATGTCGCCCCCAGTATCTCATTACACTTTACTAAATGATGAATATATGCACGCGATAATTTACATGCAGGGCAACCACACTTATCATCTAGTGGCGATGAGTCATCACGAAACTTCGCATTTTTCATATTCATTGTACCATGTCTGGTAAACGCTTGTGCTGTTCTACCTGCACGCGTCGGCATAACACAATCAAACATATCTATACCGCGTTCTACTGCACCTAATATATCCAATGGTGTCCCCACCCCCATTAAATACCTTGGTTTATCTTCTGGCAATAATGGCGTTGTAATCGTAATCATATCAAACATTACTTCTTGGGATTCGCCAACAGCCAAGCCGCCAACCGCATAACCGTCAAACCCGATTTCTGTCAATGCTTTTGCAGACTTTATACGCAAATCTTTAAAATCCGCCCCCTGTACAATACCGAATATACCGTACCCTGGACGGTCAACAAAAGCATCTTTACTGCGACGCGCCCAGCGTGTCACCATATCAACATTCTTTTCTACTTTTTCCCTTGGTGCTGGTAAATGTAAACACTCGTCCAAAACCATAGTTATATTAGAATCTAGTTGATGTTGAATATGCACAGAATCTTCCGGTCTTAAAAAATGTTTAATTCCACCTTCTATATGAGAGGTAAACTCTACCCCTTCTTCTTTCATTTTTACCAGATTAGACAATGACATTACTTGAAAACCACCGCTATCGGTTAGTATTGGTCCTGTCCAACCACCAAACTTGTGAAGTCCGCCCATTTTTTCAACTAAATCACCACCAGGACGCATCATCAGATGATACGTATTCCCTAATATGACTTCTGTACCTGTTGCACGAACTTGACCCATAGTCAGCGCTGTTACAGTCGCAGCAGTACCCACCGCCATAAACGCAGGTGTTTGAAAAGTACCATGTGCGGTTTCAACTTCCCCGCGACGCGCCATACCATCTTTTGCAATTAAGTTAAATTTTAACGACATTTTTAATCCTCCTTCTTAAACAACAAGCAACAGTCACCATACGAGAAAAATCTATACTTTTCTGCAATTGCATGCGCGTATGCGGACTTCATTTCATCAAGTCCCGCAAACGCAGATACCAACATAAACAACGTAGATTTTGGTAAATGAAAGTTAGTTAACAACACAT
>CALXMZ010000010.1 GCA_944389645.1 uncultured Alphaproteobacteria bacterium | reverse complement strand
CCTATGGGGTTGGGTAGTGATTCCACACCAGTTGAGATAATTATAAAGGGAAATAAAGTTTACCTGGCTGACTCTATGCAATTTTCTTTAGAAATAGGAGCACGTTTAACAAATAAAGGTGCTTTTTATATTATGCCGTCTTTTCGTAGAGAAAGTGTTGATAAAAGGCATTTGAATGAATTTTTCCATTCTGAAGCCGAAATTATCGGAACATTGTCAGATGTGCAAGTTCTGGTTGAGGAATATATCAAATTTTTGATAAAGCATTTGCTTAATACTTGCGATACTGAAATAAGGGAAATTGCAGGAACGACAGATCATCTTAAAGATGTTTTGAATAAGTCGTTTATTTCTATAAGGTTTGAAGACGCAATCCAAGAATTAAGTAATGTTGACGGGGCGGTTGAGTATATAGGACAGAATATCCCAATTATCACATCTAAAGGTGAACAAGAGCTTATTAAAAGGTATGGTCAGTGTACATGGTTGACGAATATGCCCTGGATATCTGTTCCTTTTTATCAGGCTAAAGAACAGGGAACTAGTTTTGCAATGAATGCGGATTTATTGGCTGGTATAGGTGAAATGTTAGGCTCAGGTCAACGTGTTCTGACGAAAAATGATTTAACAGAATCTCTAAACGCCCACAATTGTGCTGAGACAGGGTACGAATGGTATGGAAAAATGCGAGAAATAAAAACAGTGCAAACGAGTGGTTTTGGTCTGGGAATAGAACGTTTCATTTTATTTGTTTTAAAACACGATGACATCCGTGACTGTCAACTATTGTTGCGAGACCATTCTCAAATAACTTTGCCATAAAAGGAGTCTAAATATGTTGGATGTAAAAACATTATCGCCTGTAGATATTAAAAATATGTCATACAATGAAATTATTGGCTTGGTCAGAGAAACTAATCGTACACCAGGGGGCAGTAAATCGGTTGCATATGTAACACAGATGTGCGGATTAAAGGCTGGTAAAACAGTTTTAGATATCGGTACAAGTACTGGTATAACAGCGTTGGAATTAGCGATGTTTTCTGGATGTGATGTGATTGGAGTTGATATAAACGAAAACAGTTTATCAGAAGCACGGTCTCGTGCAAAGAAATTGGGGTTAGATGGTCTTACTAAATTTATCAACAATGATGTTACAAAGTTGACTTTCTCAGATAAAACCTTTGACGTAGTGTTTTGTGGAAACGTGACTTCATTGCTGGATGAGCCAGACAAAGCATTTTTTGAATACGCTCGTGTGCTGAAAGATACTGGTTTTTTGGTGGCAATTCCAATGTATTACGTTAAACAACCTTCTGAAGAATTAGTTAAAAATGTTTCTAAGGCAATTCGCGTAAATATTAAGCCGCTTAATAAAGATTATTGGGTTAAATTTTTCACTAGAAATGTGTTTGAGCGTTTTATTGTAAAAGATTTTCTTTTTGATTATATTTCAGATAAAGATGTAAATGCCTTTTGTGACATGATTTTGGCTCGCCCACATTTACAAGAAATGTCATCAGAGGCGTTTGAAACGCTATCTCGTGTTTATCGTGAATATATGCTTCTGTTTCGTGATAATTTATCAATTATGGGCTTTAGTATATTGATATTAAAAAAGTCAGATCCGGAAATAGAATATGAGTTATTCACATCTCATGAAATTTAGGGAGGATTATATGAAAACGTTAATCAAACCACAAAAATTGTGTCCGGGTGATACCATCGCTGCAATAAGTCCTTCGTGTGGATTGGCGAGCGTTTTTCCACATCAGTATCAATGGGGAAAAAAACAAATAGAAGAAAACTTTAACGTAAAAGTAATAGAGACACCTCATGCTCTAGAGTCTATGGATTTTTTATATGAGCATCCGGAGATAAGAGCACAAGATTTGATGTGGGCCTTTAAGAACCCGGATGTCAAAGCGATATTTTCGATAATTGGAGGTGATGACAGTATTAGATTGTTGCCATATTTAGATTTAGATGTTATAAAAAATAATCCTAAAATATTTTTAGGTTATTCAGATCCAACGTCTGTTCATATGATGTGTTATAAAGCCGGTCTTAGTTCAATTTATGGCCCGACAATAATGTCTGGTTTTGGCGAAAATTGTGGGTTGTTTGATTATACAATAAAAGCGACTAAACGTACCCTGTTTCAAAATGAGGTCTTGGGTGAAATAGAACCGTCAAAAATGGGGTGGACAGATGAGTTTTTGGATTGGGCAAATCCTGAAAACCTGAAAATAAAGCGTAGGCTACATCCTTACTCTGGGCCGAAATATGTTCAGGGCAATGGGATAGTACGAGGCCGTTTAATTGGGGGGTGTTTTGAAGTTTTGTTAATGATGACGGGAACAGAATTGTTTCCAGATGTTCATGATTTTGAAGGAGCAATTATGTTTTTAGAAGTTTCAGAAGATACACCTCCTGAAAACATGTTGTTGTATTGGTTACGCAGTTTGGCGGCGCAGGGAATAATAAATAAGCTGTCCGGAATTATTTTGGGGCGTGCAAAAAACTCTATAAACAATATGTCTGTTTACGAAAATGCGTTGCTGAAAGTGACAAAAGAGTGTAACAGATCCGATATGCCAATTGTTACACAAATGGATTTCGGACATACCGACCCTATGTTCTATTTGCCGTATGGTGCATTAGCAGAAATAGATGTTCAAAATCAGCGTTTTTCTATTTTAGAAAGTGCAGTGATTTGATCTATTTTGCTTTTTGTAATAACTTGGCTTGTTTTAATGTGCTTACCCCTGTGGATATGTCTGTGTGCATTACGCAGGGGGTTCCATTTCTATCGATAATGTTAATTTTTCCGTTTTTAACTATGGCCTTATGACCACTGCCAATGTAATCAGCAGTTTCTAATCGCTTAGCATGTGGTTTGTTAAAACAATTATCAATATACGATTTTATACCACTTTTATTTAAATTTTTTTTAATTTCTACCAAAGTATCTATATCTTGTGGTCCAGATATTAACACAACATCACATGGTCTTAGGTGTTCTGGCAATCCAAATCCTTTGCTGTCTCTATAATAATCCATAATGTTATACAAAACTCTTTGCGTGCTGATTGCGTATGATGTAATAAACATTTTGTTTTTTGAACCAGTAATCGGGTCTATACAAGTAAACTGAGAAGTATCACATTCTTTACCATAGTCGTAAATCATCGCAAAACTAAGTGCTTTTGTTTTCTTTTTGGGATCTATGCTGGGGATAATATAATTTTCGTTTTCTTTTGATAACATATAAAAATATTCGCATGTAAAGCCACTGCTGCCCGGTTCTGTATGAAAAGGAACACCCAAACATGAAAATGTATCGTGTAACATATCTAATAAATGTTTTTCTGTTTTTATTCTGTCTTCCGCACTTTTATCCAAAGAAACCCCAGCAAAAACACGAAATTGTTTCGTTCGTAATATGTGTTTTGGATCTGGCATATCCCGACAAAAATCAGATATAAAATAATAATTTATTGGTAAACGACTAGCAGGCAAGTTATCTTTGCTTGCCATATTTAGAAATAAAGTTTCTGGTGTTGTCATTAAATGATAATGAGACATATTGCCAGATAAAGACATTAGTTTTCTTTCGAATAATTCGCCTAACGGTTGACCTCGACGCAATAATTCTGTGCCCATAATCATAGGAATTCTTATTTCGTCAATGCCATATTTGGATGTAACTGTCCGAAAAACATTTTCTATATTATTAAATATCGCTGTTCCTATCGGTGAGAATACAGGAATGTTAGGATCGTTAAAATCATATATAAACTTTTTAAGCAAACTGGAAGTGGGGGCACTAGAAAAATTGCTGGGTTTGTTAATTTCAAACATCTGATTTGAAAGCATCATGGTAATAGCTCCTAAAATTTAGTGTTTATTTACCACCTACATACGCATTTATGATATAGCTACAAGCTATAAAAATCAATGTATTTCTCATTTTTGGTTGTTTTTATCAATCATATATATATGCTGCTTCGTTTTATTAAAATATTGTTTCAATAAGTTATTAAATGACACTTGATTTGCAATGTGTATCATATTGATAAAAAACGATTGAGCAATATCTTCTAATTTAGAAATTGTTATAGGAGAAGTTGTTTTGGATCGTAAATCAACGTAAATAGATATGAATTGTTGAAAATAATCTTTTAATAATTCTATGTTTTGTTGGGCATATTTTATTTGATAATTTGGAAATTCTCCAACAACGTATCCAGATTTTATAAGTTTATCTGTTAAAATAGTTCCTGGATACGGTAAAAAAGAATTTCCTAAAGTAATACAATAATCTTTATCGAGTCCAAGGATAAATTTCGTGTTTTGCAATAAATCTGGAATAGTGCTTGTAGGATTAAAATTAATTAATCCAGGGATTACTTTTATTTGTAATTTTTTTAAGATGTTTAATTGCTTTTGTATGTTTTCCTGTTTGTATCCTTTATTATACATAGTTAGTCCAGATGAGGTATTGGATTCGATTCCAACAAAAGCCTTTTCTATCCCAGCTCTACGTAATAGTGTAAATAATTCTTCGTCGATACAATCTACTCTAGTATCTATCATAATGCTTAAGTTTAAATTGCGTTTAATAATTTCTTGAGCAATGCCTCGTGCTTGTTGTCTGGCTTTTTTTGTGTTAGCAGCAAATGTATCGTCTACAAAAACTACTTTCTTTATTTTATATGTTTGGTATAGTTCTTCTAATTCGTCAACAACCGAGATAGAATCTCGCAAAATATGTTGGTTTATATGGGGATTTTTTGACATTAATGAACCTGATACACAAAATGAGCACCTATAAGGACAACCGCGTGAGGTGGATATACTTAAATTCATTCCAGAATCAAGCACTTTTTTGGAATATTCTCTTCGGGGTGTCAGTTTTTTCAATTCTTCATACGAATAAGGTATTTTATTCAAACAAACTGTATTTTTTTGTCTGTAAGCAAAAGAAGGAACTTCAGTAATAGGTATTTCTTTGTTTAGATATGAGATAAATCTTTCAAAAGGTATTTCGCCGTCGCCTACGCAAACATAGTCAAAAATAGGATATTTGTTTAGTATTTTGTCATAATTTAATGATGCAAAATATTGTCCATACACCAATTTTATGTTTGGATTGATTTTTTTTATTTCTGTTGCTAACCATAGCACTTCTTCGAATATATTAATTGGCCCAGAAAAACCTATTACATCTAATTTGCCAAAAGATTTAATGGCTTCTAAGGTTTGTTGCAGACTAGTATGATTTTCTACACATGCATTTAATAATGAAACATCAGTATCTTCGCGTTTTTTATCAAGATATGCAGCAATATATTGTATGCCTAGGTGTTCGCCTGGCATGTGTTCATAATCTGGCTCAGATATTTTTATGTAATCGTAAAAAGATATTCCTGTATATTTTTTAGGAATTAGACATACACTAGGCGGATTTATTAATAATACTTTAAATTTGTCACATTTCATGTTTTTGTATTAGATGGGCTCTGTTTTTTACAGTTTAATATAAATTTTAGTAAAAACAACTAAAAACAACTTTGCTTGTGATGTGTTACCTTTGTTTGTTTTTTACAGTTTTGTTGTTTGGAACAAAGTATAATTAATATTTTATCACTGTTCTAAAGGCGAATGTCGGAGTTTTTATCGCTATGAAGTGAT
>CALXMZ010000009.1 GCA_944389645.1 uncultured Alphaproteobacteria bacterium | reverse complement strand
TTATCGTTTAATAAATTTACAGGCATAAAGCATCCTTTTATTACCAGAATTACTAGGAATTAGTATATCTCAATTATATAATTCGTTCAATCTAGAAAAACAGAAAGCAATTTGATTAAATCTGGTCGGGGTGACAGGAATCGAACCTGCGACCCCTTGCACCCCATGCAAGTACTCTACCAGGCTGAGCTACACCCCGAACATGTAATTTATACAATCGTAACATAATAAAAGCAAGAATATATTTTCTGCTTGCACGAATCGGCAAAATGTTATTAGTATGCCCATATCGGTTTAACCAATCTAGGGGAGGAAAAATCCGTGATACTTGGAATTGGAATTGATTTAGTTGAATGCGACAGATTTCTTGATTGGTCCGCATTTAAAAAACAACGCATTTTTACAAAAAAAGAACTAGAATACGCAGATTCAGATAACGCAAACGCAGAAAAGCACTTAGCAAACTTTTGGGCGGCACGTGAAGCATGTCTAAAAGCATTAGGCAAGGGCTTCGGCGAAGAAATAAACTTTTCTGATGTTTCTGTAATTCATGATGATCTGGGGCACCCAGAACTGGTAATTGCAGGTGGAGCAAAAGCGGCTTTAAAAGAAATATCTGCCGGAGCAAAAACTATTGTTCATCTATCTATCACAGATCAAAACGAATACTCTGCAGCCATCGTCATAATAGAAAGTATACAATAAGATAAAAAACAAAACTTAAACAAACAAAGCACCTAAAATTAGGTGCTTTTTTACTACAAAAACATACCTTTTATAATAACGGTGGAAAACAATCCCCGCCTTCTATAGGGCAACAATTGAAACCAGCTTCTCCTAAATCTGTATAAATTTCACCTGTACAACAACCGTTTACATCTGCAAAAGTACCATCTGGACAAACAGGCGCTGCTGAACCTTCTACGTAATCATCTTCTTCGTAATATTGATCGTCTGTTTCATATTCTGGCGCGGCAATAAACATCTTTTCATTCTGAGAAACATTATAAGCTGGTTTATTCGCAATTATTTCTTCTTCATTTACTATGATCGAATTTTTATCTTCTTCTATCACAGTCGCCAAATTATTAACAGGTTCCTGAATTTCAGTTGCCTCTGCACTTACTTGAGCTGTATCAAAATTCTCATTAATATCATTAACAACAAAATCCGCATTTTCTGCAACAGAATTCTCTAAAATTTCTTTATTTTTTATTGCTGGTTGATTTTCAACATTTTCAGTTTCTATATCCATTTGTCCTTCATTTTCAAGTACATTTGATTCAACAATATCTATTACTTCAGGTTGTTCTTCTGTAATTGTTACCACATCCTCTGTTATAACAGGGGGCTCTGCGATTATATCTGTTTCTTTAACTACTTGTATAAACGGAGATTCTTCTTTTATATGATTAATATCATTAGTATTAGAATTTTCATCATTAACAAACTTTTGTTCTTGTACTTCTACTTGCGGAACAGACGCAATTAGATTAGGAGATACATCATTAGTATTTTTCTGATATAACCATAAAGTAAAAATAGACAATATTATCAAAACCAAAAGCATTATATAATAAATCATCGTTGGTTTACGTGTCGCCGATGATTCAGAGGCTACTACATTACCAGTTATAGGAGAAACGGGCCTAAAACCAGAATTTATAGGGGCAGGAGAAATATCTTTAGGTTGAGAGTTGTCTTTGTTTACTGATGACACGTTTCCTACATTATCATTAACCCCAGCATGAACAACATCATTAGTTCCCATTTTATTGATTTGTTCTTCTTTGAAGTCGACTTCTGATGGTTGCTCTACAGATTTTATTGTATCTAAAACAGGTGTAGAGAAATCATCAGAAACGTCATTTACATTATTTTTCGATTCCATAACTACATCAGAGGCCTTACTTGATATAGGTGGTGTAAAAGACAAATTATTACCGTCAACAGAAAAAATATTTTCCTCATTTACTCTATCACCATTGTTATTTTCTGAACCACTACTAGGCTGATTAACTACTTTAAGATCTTCAGAAACCCCAAAATCTATTGGCTTGAAAGCGATTTCTTCGTCCAAAATTTCTGGATCTTTATCAAATAAAGGTTTTACCTCTTCATCAGCCATATTTTCCACCTTTGTTTTTCCTGTATTTTCTATATCATCGTCTTCTTCTAAATTTGATACAACTGGCACTGGAGCTTCTTCTTTTACAACCAATTCTGCTGAATTTTTTTTAGCAGGCAAAGAAACTTCTTTTCCTTTAACATTATCATTTTTAGAAGTTTTTCTTATCTGAACGATTTGTGATAATATATTACGAGCAATCTCTGCGTCATCATCTGCATTAACCATACGCTTTTCTGCGTTTAAAAGTCGTTTTTTTGCACGTTTTAACTTTTCATTTATTGCATCAATCTGTGATTCAGTTCGTAATATTTTTGAAGCAGATTGTTTCGTTGGTTCTTTACCAATAAGCTTTTTCTGTCGTGATAATTTGGAACGTAATTGTTTTATTTTAATCTCTAAATCCGATATAGTTTCTTTCGTTTTTATTATCGTTTCTCTAGCTTTATTAGATATATCCTCTGCAGCATCAAGTCTTTCTGAAGCCAATTTACTAGCAATATTCTCTCTAAAATTAATCAGATCTTTTACATCCTTATCAACAGACATACCAGAATTAAAATCATTTATAAGTTTATCATATATCTTCAGTCCAGTATATTCTATATCTAACTTCTGATATTTGTTATTTTTTTTAGGTCTAACGTCTTCTAAATCAACGCCATAATCATTATATAATATATCATCCCATTTACGCTGTTCTACAGGATCCAAAACCAATAGAACATTAGGTTTTATGTCGTTAATTGTAGAATCTATTACAAAAATAATCTTACCATTTTTATCATAAAAAACCCGCAAAGAATTACCAAGAATTTGATATTCTTTCTGATTTAATTTAGACAAAACATCTCTCTCCATAATCATATATTATACCTATTATTTTTTCTTTGGAGGCGTAAATTGATATGCCTGTTTACAATGTTCATAACAATACGGTTTTCCCACAAAGACCGGTTCAGCGCAAAAATGAAAATCTTCCGAATCGGGATCTCCTATTGGCCATCGACATTGATTAGACTTTAAATTTGCCATTTCCAAAGAATGTTGAATTATTCTTTGATGTATAGCCAAATTTTTATTTAAAGAAGCCTTCGTATCTTTTATCACAGAACCACGTTTTGTAATTTTAGCAGATGTTTTTATATTTTTACCATCTTGTTTTTTTACTCTGGTATTTTCTATCTTTATTAACTTTTTTGTACCTTTATCAGAAGAAGCTTTTTTACTAACCAACTTTTTATTAATATCTTTCTTTGCAGAATCTTTAGCTGGTATTCCACCAGCTTTGGAATTCCATCCAAGCCTATTCAACTTACCGACAACGGCATTCTTTGACATACCCAAACGTTTACCGATTTCTGATGTTGACAAGCCCTTAACAGTAAGAGCCTTTAATTTTTTCAACATCGTATTATCCCAACCTTTACTCATTTTAAAAAATCCTTGTTATATACAATGATATAATTGTAGCATAGTTTCGAATCGAAAGGCAAGGAGGAAAAATATGATTTATTACATCTTTTTTACAATTTTATTAACTTTTGCTTTATTTTGCGTCTGGCAAATATCAAAAACGGATATTCAGCGTCGAATAATACCTGACGTATACTTATTTCCTCTTTTATTGACTGGTTTGATCATATTAACGTTTTTTTCATGGCCCGTAAGCATTAAAGAAGGTTCCATTGCTGCCACTTTCGGTTATATATTAGCGATTTTAATCGGAGTTCTTTTTAATATCGTAAAAAAAGACAAAAAACATAAATACGAAACACCGATAGGAATGGGAGATATAAAACTTATAAGCGTTGGTGGTTTATGGCTTGGCGTAACGGGTTTATCGTTAGCTTTGATCTTCGCGTGTGTAAGCGGTTTGATATGGGGGACAACAAAACGCCAAAGGGTAATTCCATTTGCACCATTTTTTCTATCTGGTGGAATTTTTGCTTTAATAATAATAAGCTTTCTGATATGATTAAATAAAAAATAGAGAAAGAGAATGAAATTACAAAAGCTATACTTTTTAGTATTGTTATTGTCTGTGACTTATATAGGCTCGTCTTTTGCGACAACATTTCCTACGACGACTCAGCCCTTTTCAAAATACGGTCAGATTCAAAATGTTCAGAACTACTCTTCCAACCCTTTTTGGTATCCTGACGCACCATACAATCAAAGGTTACCAGTTCCTGTATATCTTCAGGGTACAGACGTAGATACGTCAGATTGTCAACGTATAGTAAACTCGTTAATCACATCATATTGCTCAGCAAAGAATAATTGCTTAGACATAAGTCTTGAAGACATACGTCCTACGATAACAGTTCAGCTTGCAAGTTTGCCGAATCATAATTTTGTAACACCTTGTTCTGGTTACATAGAAACGGAATTTGAAAACTATAAAAAAAACAACACGATAGCTGCTCCTACAGGATCACCAGTTGCGTTTCCGACAGCAACAAGTCCTAGTATAAATTCGCAAGAACAAAAAGGTAACGTAGAATTTCAAAATCCTTATGCACCGACTTTACCGGAATGGAATGGCGAACCATGGATGCAAGAAATGCTCGAAAGGAAACAAGAACTAAAACAATTACAGTCACAGAACTCTACAAGTACTTCTCAATTAATGAAAACAGACTTTCCGAAAACGTTTGCAGATTTATCATTTTCACAAAGGCAGCAGATATTAAAAGAAGGCTACGAACCATATAAGGGAACATCTGCATATAAGACGATAGAGATAATAGAAAGCGAAGAATCATACAATCAACGCCAAAACGCATATTGCACTCAAGAATTAACCAAATTAAACATTATTAATTCCGATATAGAGACGCTAAAAGTATGCCAGAAGGAAGGCACTCCCATATCAGATTGTATAAGTAAATTAAAAGGTCAATACCTATAAAATGCGTTTAAAAAAAGTTATACTTTTTATTATGAATACGATGCTTATTCAAATAAGTACTTCAAATGATTGTCTCGCTTTGATGTGGTATGATCCTGGTGTAAGACCAATTCAAGACGCGTCTGGTCGCTGGAGGGATGCAAATACGAACAGATTTATAAACGTACAAGGGATGCCTACGAATACCACAAATATAAACACAAAGTCAGTAGCAAGTGGTGCATTAGGTGCTGTTGGTCTAATTGCTGGCACAGCGGGCGTTATTGATTCTGCTTCTGGTCAACAAGAACATTCTTGGGGGGATATGCTACAAGGAACTGTAAGTGGTGCAACAGCCGCAGCTGGTGGTGCTGCGGTAATTAATGCTATTCCTGTTGTCGGCAACATTTCTTATGGGGTCGCAGTTGCAGCAGGTGCAGTTATCGGTGGTGTAGTTTCTGGGTCTCAACTATTTTCAGAAACAGATTGCTTAACAGACCCTGTCACTGGGAAATTTACTTGCTGTCATACCCAATTTAATCAAGGTGAGCGATACGCAAATATAGGCGATTATATGTTTTGCGGTGTTGAACAATCGGAAGGTAAATTAACACTTATGGCTCCAGGAGTACGTCAATGTGTTCAAGGAGATATGGATAATAAAAATTCTTATTTAAAAAAAGAAGCCAGTTGGTGGGATGGTTTATGGAAAGACGATTTTTGGACTCCAGAATGCACGTCACGTTTTTGCGATGACGACGCCCCTTTATCAGGAATTGAAAAATATATAACATATTTACCTGACTCTAATAAATTTTGTTGGAATTGGGATTGTATAGATGGTTTTAAAAAATCTGGTAATACATGTATAAATAATTCATCTAATTCACCTGTAACCCCAGAAATACCGGGGGGGGCAGGGGAAGGTCTGACAGAAGATCAATATGATGTATTAATAAAAAAACTTCAGAACGAACAACAAAGAATTATGCAACTTTGTGGGCATTTAATCTATAATCAGTCAGACATCATGCATTAAATGAAAAAATTTTTTATAATTTTTTCCTTAGTTTTCTGTATAAATCCTGCACGGGGAGAATTTCTAACAGAAGAAACTTTTATCACAGCAACAGAAATATTAACGACGCAAACAAACGATGCAGAATGTGCACCTACAGTTTTTGCAAACGCTCTGGCATCAAATGTAGCAGCAGTTTCAGAAAACGACACAGAACAAGTTATTCAACAATGGATTTATGAAATTTTTGAAGACGAAACCACACTACAAAAAGTTCTAGAATGTCCAGAAATTGTAAATATTCCAGAAGAAGATATAATTAAATTTTCACCCATCCAATTTGTATTTCCAAATGGAAGAGAAATCATTATAAACTATGAAACTCAACCAAAAATTTTAAAACAAAAATTATTAATAAGTAAAAAACGTAATACACCAACCTCTGACCCTAACCCTAAAATAGGTTCTTTAGAAGATACATCCGTTTGGGTAAATACAGACCCCGCTTGGTATGCAATTATGGTAGTAGAAGCAGGGAGCTTAGATGATTTTGTAGGGCCAGAGAAAAATAATACAATATCTATAAAATGGATAAATGATAATATAGATAAAATTTACCCCAAAGGTTATTTCTGTACAAGTAAAAGTGCATTAGCAAATGATCATGATAATATAAATGTCGCAATGCATGAAGTTGTTAATTTAGAAGAACAAGATACAAACGATTATTATGTTGCAGGTGATGCAAATTTAAGCTGGATAGGTTATGCAGAAATAGCTTTGGATGTAACAATAACAATTGCAACCGCAGGTGGCGGAGCTGTTATAGCTGGGGTAACAAAAGCAGCAAGAGCATCAAAAATCTTAAAAACATTAAATGCCTCTTTAAAAACCCTTAGAAATTCCAAAGAAGTAGTAACATTTATACAAACTAGTGGGAAAGTATCAAAAATATCTAAAGAAATTCAAAATATAGATAAATTAACAGATACATTTAAACAAATACAAACAATGGAAGAAAGTCTGAGAAAAACAAGTAACTCAAAAATACTAAAAGAACTTAATACTTTAAAAACTAACTATTCATCAGAAATTGCAAAACTAGGGAAAAAAGCGGAAGATTTTAAATCGGTCAAAGATTTTGACGATTTAAAATCAATTAAAAATACAGAATTAAAAACGGCTCAGGATGCTTTAAAAGAAATAGAAAAAACAGAAAACGTAAAAAAATATAAAGAACAGTCAAAAACATTTTCTGAAATCAATCAATATAGGGGGAAACTAAAGGGTATAAAGATTCCTCAACGTGGCAACATGATTGCTAGAACATGGCGTGCTTTCAAAGCAGCAAATAGCGGAGGCCAAACATTAAAAGGGGCTTCAAAAATAGCACGTAGCAGCATAAAATCTGGGAAAATTCGTGATTGGCTATATCATACAACCTTAAAAAATATAGCTATATTAGCTCGTTTAGAAGAAAACGCTGGCTTCTTGTATGGTGCAATATCTTTTATCGGAAATACAATGTATGATTTTACAGAAACAAGTACAGGAGAATTTACAAACAATATAGATTTTAAACCGCTAACATTATTATCTGCTGATGATATACAAGGTCAAGAAAATGTTATAAATTATGGTATGTGGTTAATGTGGTTAGGGGATTCGATCAGTCCTGAAGATGATGATGCTGCTTTTTTACAAGCCATGGATTTTGCAAATAAATTTCATTTTAGCTTAGAACAACTACAAGAAACAACAAATTCACATGCTTGTAATGTGGATATTTATGTTGTAAGACCAATCATTAGAAATCCAGGGACAGAAAATGCAGAATTGTACTACCTGATAATGAATGATGAACCATGGACAACTGAAAAATAAAATAGAACAATTTACCCATTGTTTTTTATGATATATAATTTTATAATTATAAAAAAGGAGGCGCAAAATGAAGAAATTTTTATCTGCAATTTTAATTATATTTATAACAATCTGTGGCGCCAATGCGTATCAAATATTATCTTCAAAAGAATTGGGTAAAAATGATGCAAAAAATCAAAATGTAGTTGTAAAATGTACTACAGATACTGGAAAAGTATCAAACCAGACGTGTTCTCTAAGAAGATATGTAAAATGTACAGGAAGTGGTGAAAATAAAAAATGCAATGGTTGGCAACCATGGCAAGATTTACGAAATCCAAGTAAAAAATATTCAGATTGGCGCAGTGCCGCATCGGCTTGCTGCCGCTCAAAAGGACTAAGATAAAAACTTTATAAAAGATAAGACAGCAATTATAAACAAATAAAATCTCTACAAAGATTTCTCGTTTATTACTTTATAGCACAAAAATAAAGAGCTCTTTGCATTTGCCTGTTTTACCGACATGAGCTCCAAGTTCTTGTCAAGAACAGAATTTGTGATAAAAGGCATACCTACACCGAAAAGTTTTGGTTCTATTGTTATTTTTATTTCGCTGACCAAACCTTGTTGTAAAAATTCTATGTTAGTTTTAACACCTCCCAGCAACAGGGCATTTTTTAGCCCTTGTTTAGATAAAAATTCTGATAGTTTACAAGGTTTGGCGTTAGTATAAATAACCTGTGTTTTTTCTTTATTAAGTAAATTTATATCATTAGTCATAACGTATATGGGGGCCGCGGTTAATTTTTTATAAACCGGCTGGAAAGATTTTCTGCCCATAATCAAAACGTAGCTTGATTTTATATTTTCGTACAACATATTTTTGTCTTCTGGCGAAGTCCAGGCAATGACAGATTCTGTCTCTTTGCGACTTATTATACCGTTAAGACTCATTGCCATAAGAATCGTGATTTTTAACGCCATTTTTTCATCCTTTGAAACGAGAGCAGTTATTTTTGATACAAATCCCAAAGATATTCAAACTGTTTAGAAAAGGTTTTATTTTCTTGTTCAAAGAAAGTGCAATTTTCTGCGTTTGATTTACTGGCACTTTCAGTCCAATTATAACTGCCACTTTCTATCCTTTTGCCGTCAAATATAGCAAACTTATTGTGCATAATCTTATGTCCGATATTTGTTATAACGGGGATATCAGCATCAAAAAGTTCGTTAACTAACGAGTATTTGCCTTTTGATTGTAATCTGTCTGTTATAACCCTTATTTTTGCACCGCGTTCTTTAGCGTCTATTATAGCGTCAACTATATTTTGATTGGTGATAGAATAAACAGCGATATCAATTTTTTTAGCGTTGTTGATTTCAGCGATAATATTATTTTCACAATCTGTACCTGGGGTGAAATAAACACGCACCCAAGATTTTTCTGGTATTGCAGGTAGTGGTAAAGATTCTTCTTCTAATTCATAATCTTCTGTTTGTTTTGATTCTGTGTTCCATAAACGTTGCCAAAGTGTCGGGTTAGATTCTGCATTTGGTTTCTTGATATTTAATAATTCAAATAATTCTGCTTCTGTATCTGACCCAGATTTTGTTATTAACATAATTATTTGCTGATTTTCTTTGCGACATATCGTTAATATATCGGCAGGTGCAGATGCCAACATAACATCGTTTTTCTGATAGCGTAAGCGATACCTTTTCTTGTTTTTATTGTATGGTTTGGGATATGGTACCAAGGTGCGTCACCATTTAATATAATTTCAGAAAAATCGCTTTTATAAATATATTCTGTTTCAAAATAAACTTTATTATCGCCAAAAAAATCTTGCAGAGATTTATTCCCGTAAAATTCTGTTGCGGTACTATTCTTTCTGTGCGGAGTATCTGATAAAGACATTTGTTTAATAGCGATACTTTGGCACTGTTTTAAATCATTTATCTCGAATGCAAAAACAGGTATATTAGTTAAAAATATAACAAAAAATAAAAATGACCACAGAAACAATTTCATATCATTTCACACTTATTTCTTATAAAACAAATTATAATATTTCTATTGATTCTCTTGCAAGTATTTAAGGACACATTCTGCTACTAATCTAACGCAATCTGGTATTATACCATTACCAAGTTGTTTATACTTTTGACTTTTGGGTACAGGAAACAAGAAATTATCAGGTATTCCCATAATTTTTTGGCTTTCCTCGATAGTAATTTTTCTGGGAAGCCCGTCAACTAAATAATATTCGGAATTATGTGGTTGACCAAATTTTTTCCCGCTACTATGGGTCATAACAGTACAACCAATATCTCTATTACAAGTCTTACACTTAAACACATCACGCATAGTAAATTTAAGTGGGACTGGAGAAGGAAACTGAAATGTGCTTGTTTCTTGATTCTCGTCACGAAATCCGACCATAAAGACGCGCTGTCGGATCTGTGGAATTCCACAATCACAACCTTTTATTACTTTATAATGAAACGAATAACCTGCGTTCCTGAATAGGTCGTGAATGATACGGAAACTTCTGCCACCTTCGGCTGTAAGTAATCCCTTTACATTTTCCAGAATAAATGCTTTAGGTCTACAGTGTTTAATAATGTTCAATACATAGAAGAACATATTTCCCTTATCATCTTTTTCGTCTTTTAATCCTTTACGAAGCCCTGCCATAGAGAAGGACTGACAAGGCGGACTAGCGACAAGAATATCAAATTCTGGTATGTCATGCGGCTTAAGTTCACGAATATCCGTTGGGTAGTTATTATTTTTTACGCAGGGCAGGTTGGGGAAATTAGCAAGGAAAGTTTGACGAGCGTATTTATCTATTTCACAAGACAAAACGTTTTCCATTGGTAAGTCTTGAAGACCGAGTTCCCAACCGCCTATACCAGAGAAAAGGTTTATGTATTTATATTTTTGCATAAAGTCTCCTTGAAAATAAAAAAGCCCCACAGAACGGGGCAATAAAAAAGCGGTCA
>CALXMZ010000008.1 GCA_944389645.1 uncultured Alphaproteobacteria bacterium | reverse complement strand
GCATGGGGTGACGGTACTATCGAAAAGATAGAAAAACCCAGCACAGGTCTAGTAAGTTATTCACACACATATGCACAAGATGCAGGTAATTACACCGTAAAACTTGGTGGTAAAGCTACAGGATATGATCGTTATGTAGCAGCAGCATCCGCATTTAAAGCGAACTGTACAACAAGTGAAGAAACAGAAAATCCGACAGGCAAGATATCAAAAATAGAAGGTAGTCTTGGAAAAATATTTGGTACATTAGAAAATGGTTTAACACCTTCTTTCTACTATAGTTTTTATAAATGTAGTGATTTAACAGGCGAAATACCCGCAGAATTATTTTCTGGAATTAACGGAAATGTAAGAAACTATATGTTTAACTCCACATTTTCTGGCTGTAAAGGGTTAACTGGATCTATCCCAGAAAACTTATTTGCTGGAATTTCTGGTCCACCAGCACAGATTATGTTTACTGCAACATTTTCTGGATGTTCCGGTTTAACCGGATCTATACCAGAAAATTTATTTGCAGGAATTTCTGGCGCACCGGCACAAAATATGTTTGCTTCAACATTTTCTGGTTGTAAAGGATTAACTGGATCTATTCCAGAAAACTTATTTGCTAATATTTCTGGCGCACCTGCATCTTCTATGTTTAACTCCACATTTTATGGTTGTAAAGGTTTAACCGGATCTATACCAGGAAACTTATTTGCTGGTATTTCCGGCGCACCTGCATCTTCTATGTTTTATATGACTTTTTTTGGATGTACGGGATTAACAGCTATCTCAGAAGGTTTATTTGCCGGAATTTCTGGCGCACCGGCAGGATCTATGTTTCAATCTACATTTTATGGTTGCACAGGCTTAACAAGCTCTATACCTAAAAATCTTTTTTCTGGTATTTCCGGTGCACCTAAACCAGCAATGTTCACACATACTTTTGCCCATTGTAAAAACTTAACTGGCTCTATACCTGAAAATCTTTTTGGTACTATATCTGGCGCACCAGCCTCTGGTATGTTTACAAATACGTTTTTGGGTTGTTCTGGGTTAACAGGTCCAATACCAGAAGGAATATTCGGTAATTTATCTGGGGCACCGGCGTCTTCTATGTTTTACGGGACATTTTCTGGCTGTTCTGGGTTAACTGGTTCTATACCAGAAGGGATATTCGGTAATTTATCTGGGGCACCTGCATCTTCCATGTTTAACGGAACATTTTCTGGCTGTTCTGGGTTAACTGGTTCTATACCAGAAGGGATATTCGGTAATTTATCTGGTGCACCTGCACAAGCTATGTTTGCTTATACTTTTGCTGGTTGTACCGGATTAACTGGTTCTATCCCAGAAAACTTATTTGCTGGTATTTCCGGCGCGCCGGCAGAAAATATGTTTGATAGAACTTTTTTTGGATGTTCTAAATTAACAGGCAATTTATCAGAAAATTTCTTTGGAAATCTACAGGGAGCACCAGCTGATGAAATGTTTATAAACACTTTTTATAATTGTTCTGGCTTAACGGGATCTATACCAGAAGGTATATTCGGTGATTTATCAGGTACACCGGCGTCTTTTATGTTTAACGGAACATTTTATGGTTGTTCTGGGTTAACGGGATCTATACCAGAAGGTATATTCGGTAATTTATCTGGTGCACCGGCGTCTTCTATGTTTAGTGGGACATTTTCTGGTTGTTCAGGACTAACAGGTTCTATACCAGAAGGTATATTCGGTAATTTATCTGGTGCACCCGCATCAAATATGTTTGCATCAACATTTTCTCAATGTCGTGGCTTAACCGGCCCATCTGCAAGAATACCAGATGGTACACCACTTTATGAATATTGGCCAAATGCTACACGAGATGAAGTTGGCTACATGTATTCAGGTGCAATAAATCTAAGCGACTTTTCCCAAATACCAAGCGAATGGAGATAACCGCGGAACAAGTACGTACATATTTTCTATACTCAATTATTTTTACCATAACTTCTATCTTTTAACAAAATTTTTTCTCTTTTATTATTTTTATTGTTGCAAAACAATAAAATGTAAAATATCATTAACATTAATTGACATATACGTTTTTAGTATATAACTCTTAACAATTGAAAACGAGAAAAATAATGAGTATAAAAAAACATAATAAATCACCAAAAAATACAGATTTGACTAAATCCGCAGATATGACGCTACGAAATGCTTATCGTTATAGAAAAAAGGACGGTTTACCCATTGAAGATGAACTTAACGAGGAACTGGCAAAAAGATTCCCAGGTTATAATAAAGAAACGAAAACTTTTGGTAACGTTTCTGAAAGGAAAAGAATAACAGATTGGACCAAATCATCAGATGCTTCTTTACGTGTTGTATATAGATATAAAACAAAGAGAAACTTACCTATTGATGAAAACCTTAATAAAGAACTGGCAAAAAGATTTCTTAATTACGATAAAACTACGAAAACTTTCACTAATTCTTCTCTAGGTGAATATAATAAAGACTTTACTAAATATACAGATGCTTCTTTACGTGTTATTTTTGGGTATAAAAAAAAGAGGGGGCAACCTATTGAAGATGAACTTAACGAGGAACTGGCAAAAAGATTCCCCGGTTATAATAAAAAAACGAAAACTTTTGGTAACGCTTCCGGTAGAAAAAGGATAGCAGATTGGACGAAATCATCAGATGCTGCTTTACGTATGATGTATCATTATAGAAAAAAGAAAAACTTACCTATTGAAGATGGACTTAACGATAAACTGGCAAAAAGATTCCCCGGATATAATAAAGAAACGAAAACTTTTGGTAACGTTTCTGAAAGTAAAAGAATAACAGATTGGGCAAAATCATCAGACGCTTCTTTACGTGTAATGTATCGTTATAGAAAAAAGAAAAACTTACCTATTGAAGATGGGCTTAACGATAAACTGGCAGAAAGATTCCCCAATTATAATAAAGAAACACAAACTTTCTATAAAAATCCCATAATAAAAAGGGATAAAAATTGGACTAAATTAACAAATAGTGCTTTACGAAATATTCATCATTATAAAACTAAGAATAACATGACCATTGAAAAAGAACTTAATGAAGAACTTGCAAAAAGATTTCATGGTTATAATAAAGAAACGAAAACTTTTGGTAACGCTTCTAGAAGAAACAGAATAACAGACTGGACAAAATCATCAGATAATTCTTTGCGAAAAACTTTTAGTAACAGAAAAAAGAAAAACTGGCCCATTGAAAAAGAACTTAATGAAGAACTTGCAAAAAGATTCCCAAGTTATAATAAAGAAACGAAAACTTTTGGCAACTCTTATATAAAACATACAAAAATAAACTGGAGCAAATCTGCAAATAAAACATTACGGAAGGCTTACTCTTATAGAAAAACCAAGGGATTACCAATTGATGAAAAACTTAATAAAGAACTTGCAATACGTTTTCCCGGTTATAATAAAGAAACGAAAACTTTTGGTAACGCTTCTAGAAGAAACAGAATAACAGACTGGACAAAATCATCAGATAATTCTTTGCGAAAAGCTTATATTAAAAGGAAAAAGAAAAATTTACCTATTGAAAATGAACTTAATGAAGAACTTGCAAAAAGATTCCAAGGTTATGATAAAGAAACTAAGACTTTCGGTAAATACGTAAAAAAAATAAAAAATAAAGATTGGACAAAATCATCAGATAAGTCTTTACGTCTTGTTTATCATTATAGAAAAAAGAAAAATTTACCTATTGAAAATGAACTTAATGAAGAACTTGAGAAAAGATTTCCAAATTATAACAAAGAAACGCAGACATTTATTAACTATGCTAAAAAAATAAAAAATAAAGATTGGGCAAAAATAACAGATAAGTCTTTACGCTTTGCTTATCATTATAGAAAAAAGAAAAATTTGCCTATTGAAGATGAACTTAACGAGGAACTTACAAAAAGATTCCATAGTTATGATAAAGAAACGAAAATTCTTAGAAGAAACAGAATAACAGACTGGACAAAATCATCAGATAATTCTTTAAGAAGAACTTTTAGTAACAGAAAAAAGAAAAATTTACCTATTGAAAATGAACTTAATGAAGAGCTTGCAAAAAGATTCCCCAATTACAATAAAGAAACAAAAATTTTTGATAACGCTTCTGTAATAAGAAATAATAAAGATTGGGCAAAAGCAACAGATAATTCTTTACGCATTGCTTATCATTATAGAAAAAAGAAAAATTTGCCTATTGAAGATGAACTTAACGAGGAACTTACAAAAAGATTCCATGGTTATGATAAAGAAACTCTAACTTTTTATAAAAAAAATACAACCATAAAAAAAGATGAAAGAAATTTAATATTACCATTATTTTATATTTTAACAGCCAAAAATAAATATAGCTTATACATTAATAAGTACAATAAAAAAGTATCTATACTAAATTCTGCTGCCGAACCATATGAATTATGTTTATTTGATGAAAAACTTGAAATGGCAATAATAAGGAAACAATCAAGTAAAAAATCAAATTCTTTGTATGTTATAGACCTAAGGAATGGTAAAAAATTTAATACATCTATACATTTGACTCAAAGAGTTCTATACAGTGCAAAAAATCATGAAATTTTGTTAGCTTCTGAAAAAAATAACTATTATACCGTAGTTTCTCGTGCTAATATATTACAGAAAATCACGAATATACCTCTTTACACGGAAACTATAAAAGCCGGAACAATGCAGAAACACACAGTAATAATTAATAAAGAAGGTAAAGAAATCATATATCCTATTATAAAAATAGAAAATCAAGATAATATGGATAAATTAAATCTTAAAATAACCAATATTTTAAATGGATCCGACATAACTACACTAAAACCTTCTAAGCAACAATCAGAAAAAAATGAAAAAATTTTAAATTCTGAAGCAAAAAAGGAAAACGTTATAACAACAAAAAATTCAGAAAAAAAATTAGAAACTAAAACACAAGAAAATCAGATTATATATAAAAATATTATTGTAACTGTTCAACAAACGAAGATTACCCAGGAAGGTACATATAACGACATATTTATTAACAATAAAAAACTACTATCAAATCACCTAAACACCGAAATAAAACTATTCGGTGACGACACAATTTTAGCAATACATGGTACACTTAAGGGGAATATAAATTACCCGGACAAACCTATATGGATGGTGTACGATACGAATTTACGTTCAATTGCGCCTCAAGTTAAACAAATGTTTTCAAAGTATTTCACATATATACAAAATATATTAAATTACGGAGATAACGTTAAAATAGATTTAGTACCAAAATCAACAACCTTATTTACTAAAGAACGTTTAGCACATTTAGCAAAAGGTAAAAGATTTTTAGTAGAAAAGTCTAAATAGAGAAATAAAAAAGGGCTTTAAATAAAAGCCCTTCTTTTTACTTTACTGTGAGTTCTTTACCATGAACGTCAACATACACAGTACTTCCTTCGCCGACAGAACCGGATAAAATCAAATCTGCAATTTTATCTTCAACTGCTGAAGTTATTAGACGCTTTAATGGACGAGCACCAAATACTGAGTCATATCCGTTATCTCCTAACCATTTTATAGCCTTATCAGATACTTCTAGACTAATTCTGCGTTCTTCTAGACGCTTTTCAAGGTTACGCAATTGGATTTTTACGATTCCTGCCATAACGTCTTTACCAAGCGGGTTAAAGAACACTATTTCATCTATACGATTTATAAATTCTGGGCGGAAGTTTTTCTTTACCGCTTCCATATCAGGCAAATTACTTGTCATGATAATTATGGTATTGGTAAAGTTAACTACATGCCCCTGTCCGTCTGTCAAGCGTCCATCATCTAATATTTGCAAGAAAACGTTAAACACATCTGGGTTTGCTTTTTCGATTTCATCGAACAGTAAAACCTGATATGGACGACGGCGAACACTTTCTGTCAAAACACCACCTTGTTCGTAGCCCACATATCCTGGAGGACTACCAATTAAACGAGATACTGAATGAGGTTCCATATATTCACTCATATCAATTCTGGTCATAGCAGTATCATCATTAAATAGATATTCTGCCAGAGCTTTTGCAACTTCTGTTTTTCCTACACCGGTAGGCCCCAAGAACATAAAACTACCCGCTGGTCTATGCGGATCAGATAACCCTGCTCTGCTACGACGAATTGCACGTGCAATTACAGTCAATGCATGATCTTGTCCGACAACACGTTTACGTAATTCTTCTTCTATATTCAGAAGCTTAGACTGTTCTTCTACACTTAATTTATCTGCCGGAACACCCGTCCACTTACTTACAACTGCAGCAATATGTTCTGGCAATACAGTTTTATACTCCTTAGATTCCGCATTCATTTTACGAATATTTTCTTCCAGTTCCGGTATTTTACCATATTGCAACGCGGATGCTTTTTCATAATCACCATTACGCATAGCAGACGCAACCTCGGCTTTTGCTGCATCTAAAGCAGCCATAGCATCAGAAAGCCCTCGCATTTTTTCTTGTTCTTTACGCCACTCTGCCGTCAATTTTTTAGATTCTTCATCCTCTTCTTTTATAAGATTCTCTAAATCTTTAAGACGTTTTTTAGAATCCTCATCTTTTTCTTTTTTCAAAGCCTGCTGTTCTATCTTCAGTTGCATCAAGTGCCTATCAATTTCATCTAACTTTTCTGGTTTAGACGCAATTTCAATACGAACACGTGCTGCTGCTTCATCAATTAAGTCGATTGCTTTATCGGGTAAAAATCTATCTGTTATATAACGATTAGACAAACGAACCGCTGCTACCAGCGCAGAATCAGAAATTCTAACACCATGATGACCTTCGTACTTTTCTTTCAAGCCACGCAAGATAGAAATAGTATCATCAACAGTTGGTTCATCAACATATACCGGTTGAAAACGACGAGCCAGCGCAGGGTCCTTTTCAATATATTGACGATACTCATCCAATGTTGTTGCACCAAGGCAGTGCAATTCACCACGAGCCAACATAGGTTTTAATAAATTACCAGCATCCATGGAACCTTCGCCCTTACCGGCACCAACCAAAGTATGTAATTCATCAATAAATAATATTATCTGTCCATCAGAATCTTTTACCGCTTTCAATATGGCTTTAAAGCGCCCCTCGAACTGTCCACGAAACATAGCACCTGCCATCAAAGCCCCCATATCCAAAGATAATAACTTTTTCTTTAATAAATTCTCTGGAACGTCACCCGAAACGATTCTTTCCGCCAATCCTTCAACAATAGCTGTCTTACCAACACCCGGGTTACCAATCAGTACAGGATTATTTTTTGTACGACGCGACAGAACTTGTATAGTACGACGAATTTCATCTTCACGACCAATAACAGGGTCTAATTTACCATCTGCAGCTAATTTAGTAAAATCTGTCGTATATTTGGCAATAGCCTGTTCCGGACTCTCTTGCATTTCTTCTGGATTCATATAAAAATCCTCCTTTATTTTTCTTAATATATAGTAGCATTTTTCCAAGTTTCAAGATACAGGAATTAAAACAAAAACTGTATTGAATGAATAATTATTTTGTACTACCATGAAAACAAACATAAGGCAAAAGAATGAACACATTTTCTGAACAAGATATCAATCAAATAAATCAGCACGGCTTAACAATCGATAATATTAATCGACAAATAGATAACTTCGTAAAAAAATTCCCTTACGCAAATATTATTGAACCTGCAAATGTATCAAATGGTATATTTGTATTAAATGAAAACGAAATTAAAGAATATATACAAACATATCATGAATATTGTAAAAACCATAAAATAGTAAAATTTGTACCTGCATCTGGTGCAGCAACAAGAATGTTTAAAGATTTATTTGAATTCATAAAAACCAGTAAAAAAAATCTAATCACACAAAAGGTTTTAGAAAACATAGATAAATTTGCTTTTTACGATGATTTAAAACAGATTCTTCCTCCAAATCCGAACTGCGAAGAAATAATATCATGTTTATTGACAGAAAACGGTTTAAATTACGGTAAGTTACCGAAAGCTTTAATTCCTTTTCATAAATACTTACAATATAATCGCACGGCACTAGAAGAACACCTTGTTGAAGGTGCACAATACGCAAACTGTGCGAACTTAGTAAATATACACTTTACGGCATCTCCTGAACACATTCATGGTTTTAAATCTTTACTTACAAGAGTAATACCAGAATATGAATCTAAATATGGTGTAAAATATAATATAGAAATATCAAAACAAAAAAACTCAACCGATACAATTGCTGTAACAATTGATAATAAACCATTTCGTGATGAAAAAGGAGAACTCTTATTTAGACCTTCTGGTCATGGAGCATTGATAGAAAACTTAAATGAAATTGATGCGGACATTATATTCATAAAAAACATCGATAATGTTTGCAATGACCAACATAGATTTGATACGATTAAATACAAAAGTGCTTTAGCAGGAAAATTAATAAAGACCCAAGAAAAAATTTTTTATTATATAAAAAACATAAATTCTGTAAATTTACAAGAACTTAGAGATTTTATCGAAAAAGATTTATGTGTAAAAATTTCAGGATCTGCTACCATAGAAGACTATAAAAACATACTTAATCGCCCTATCAGGGTATGTGGTGTAGTCCGAAACATAGGTGCTCCTGGTGGTGGACCATTTTGGGTAAAAGACAAATTTGACCAGACAACTTTACAGATTATAGAAAGCAACCAAATATCTCCCAACAAGCGTGATATCATGAATTTTTCATCACATTTTAATCCTGTTGATTTAGTATGCGGAATAAAAGACATTAACGGTCATAAGTATGATTTAACGAAATTTATAGATGAAGACACAGGTTTCATATCGGAAAAATCGTATAACGGTCAACCGTTAAAGGCTATGGAGCGCCCAGGTTTATGGAACGGTGCGATGGCAAACTGGAATACTATTTTTATAGAGGTTCCTATAACAACGTTTACACCAGTAAAAGTTGTAATCGATTTATTAAGCTCTCCTCATAACAATTAATAAGGAAATAATAAGGGAAGAGAGAAAAACAACTTGACTTTTCTTATTTTTTATTATAAATTATGCCCCAGTTATTAAAGGATATATGATATGCCACGAGTATGTAAAGTTACAGGTAAAAAAACAGAAGTTGGAATGAATGTATCGCACTCAATGCGCCATACAAAAAGAACATTCTTACCCAACTTACAGAAATTGAAGTTTCACAGTGATATTTTAAATCGCGATTTCTTACTGCGTATCTCAACGAATGGATTACGCACGTTGACGAAACATGGTGGGTTAGATGCATATGTTATGTCAAAACCAGCCTCTCGTTTAACAGAAGAAATGGTTGCTATAAAGAAAGCCATTGAAAAGAAAAATGGCAAGGCAGAAAAACCAGCGAAAAAGCCTGTGCACAAAGCGACTCGCAGTGCTCGTTTGGTAAAGAAAGTCGAAGCAAAAAAAGCGGCTGCGAAATAATAAAGCAGTTTATATTTTGGCCCCGTGGCGGAATTGGTAGACGCGCTTGACTCAAAATCAAGTTCTGCAAGGAGTGTCGGTTCGAGTCCGACCAGGGCCACCAGAAATAAAATATCCCACATAGGGATATTTTTTTGCCCTGTCGGACGAGAACCGTCGGTTTGAAACGATAGTTGGTGAAAACAAGCTATGCGCAGTTTGAACCTTACGCGT
>CALXMZ010000007.1 GCA_944389645.1 uncultured Alphaproteobacteria bacterium | reverse complement strand
CGTAATTTGCTCCCATCCAATTACCAGCTGGTACAAGTTTTTTACAATCAGTATTAGCACTTACAGGTTCTCCATCTACAAAGCCATTTAAACATGTATTACAGCTGGAATTAGTACCATAATAAACCTTATGTGCTTCTTTGTATTCACCAGTACCACAGATAGTAGGTACAGAATCTCCAAGCTCAGCAATATGATATGCACCAGGTACGTTTATATAACATTCATTAATAGATGTGGCTCCTTCTTCAGACGTATAGCCTTCGGGGCATTCCTCTATATATGCAGGAATTTCTCTATAAAAAGGAGTCCCTCCTATACAATAATATCCAGCAGGACATGTAACAGGTGTTGTATCTTCTTTAGATGCAGTATATGTACCAGGGTCTAAGCTTGTTTGACATAAGATTATATCAGAAGTTCCATTCCCATAGTTATAATAATCAGGGCATTTATTACAGCTGGAATTAGTGCCATAATAAACCTTATGTGCTTCTTTGTATTCACCATTAGTGCACTCTGTAGCACTAGAATCATTAGCATTAGCAATATGATATGCTTCTGGTACTTCTATATAACATTCGTTAATAGATGTGGCTCCTTTACCCTCTAGTATATCTGTATTTTTATACCCATCAGGACATATATCACAGCTTGAAACAGGAGTCCTAGAATAAACAAAATGTTCACCCTTATAAGTACCTGACGCACAAGCAGAAAAACCACTACCTGTATAATAAAATCCAGCTTCTACTTTTTTTGCACATGCATTAATATATTCACTGGCAGGTGCATCTGTAAAACCATATGGACAAGATTCACAACTAGAAGTATCACCATAATAAACCCTATGTGCTTCTTTGTATTCACCAGTGCCACAGATAGTAGGTACAGAATCTCCAAGCTCAGCAATATGATATGACCCAGGTACTTCTATATAACATTCATCAATAGATGTTGCTCCTTCTGCAGATGTATAGCCACTTGGACAAAGCACACAACTATTACCAACATCTGTATTATTTAAATAATAACCTGCATTACATGAAATATATTGTCTAATATCTGGGCAAGAATAAGTAGCAGCAAAGGTTTTAGTTGCAATAAAAGCAATTATAATAAAAGACAAAAACAAAAAAAATCTTACACTTTTTAACATACTTTCCCTCTTTTGTATTCTATGAAAAAAAGCTAAACGCTTTCAAGTAAAAAATATTATTTTTATTGAAAATAATTAAAATCAGTAATATATTATAAACCCTAGATGCACGGAGCATAGCCATTTAATACAAATGGAGGAAAGTCCGGACTGCATGGGACAGCATATCGGCTAATTACCGAGCGGAGTAATCCGACGATTAGAGCAACAGTGACGAATCGATGTTTTTTTCGAGTGAAACGGGCAATCTCTATGCGCAGCAACTTCAAATAGGTCCCCTATACATGTCCCAAGTCGGGGACGGGTAGAAGGCTTGACATTTTGTGGTAACACATTATGCAGATTAATTATGCTCGCTACCTTGATTTGGTTATAAAACGAGATCTTGGCAGAACAGAATCCGGCTTATAGTGCATCTATTAAAAAACGCCCATTATCAGGGCGATTTTTTACATAACTTTTCCTTGGGTAGGGTAAAACGTTAACTGAATTTTTTCCCATTTATCAAACTCGTTTACCGGCAACATTTTAAATGGCTGACAAACGTCTATCGCCTGTCTTATAGTTTCAAGTACATAGGCAAAAGCAGGATCTGTTTGCTCCCTCGTAGCAGATTCAAACCAGACATCACGAACAGTACCATTCCTACGCATGGTCAGATGAGCAACTGCACGAATATCTTCTATATCCTGACGCATAGTATCAATAGTCCAGCATCTAGTCATAGCAACGCGCAAAGCATCAACAACCGACACAGTTAACGTTCTATCTAAAGATACAACCTCACGATTTACACGAACAACCATCTTTTTCTTTTTGGGTTTCTGTTCTTCTTTAATTTCTTCTTTTTTTTCTTCTTGTTTTGATTCTTCTTTAATAGGTTCTGACTTTTCTTCAACCAAACTAGGCGTTTCTATTGTTTCTTCTTCAACAGGTTCTATCTCTTCATTTTTGGGTTTTTCTATAACTTTTGTTTGTTCTTCTGTTATACTTTCAGGTTCAACATTTAAGTTAACATTATGTAAAATAGTTTCATCACCGCTAACGTGCACGGCGCTTAAATCTATTTCCATTATTTCAATTCTATCCGGTGCAACCGTTTTTGCACGATCCACTACAACAACAAAAGATGTTATCATTATTGCAATAAGAACCAGATGCCCACATACGGACATTAATAAATTTTCTGAGGAAAATCTATTAGCCATACCCATATTTTTAATTTTCTAGTTTCGTTCTAAGTCCGACACGCTGGAAGCCTGCGTCTTTTAATTTCCCCATAACAAGCATAACTGCACCATAATCAGCATTTTTATCACCACTTATCATTATTGTAAGCTGAGGGTTTTCACCACGCATAGCAATAACGCTTTTTACCGCATCATCTAACGACATTCTATTTTTGCCCACAAAATATTGACCGTTTGAATCAACACTAATTTGTATCGCATGATCATTACCAGAAAGAGCAGAGTGACCAGCTCGTGGTAAATCTAGATCTATTCCAGTTGTTAACATCGGTGTTGTTACCATAAACACAGCCAGCAATACCGTCATTATATCAATCATAGGCGTTAAAGAAATGCTAGCGTCTGAATTTCTTAATCTTCTACGAGACATAAAAATACCTTTATTTATTTTTAATCTTTGAAGTTTTTAATTCTTTACAAGTTTCTGTTAAATTATCGTATAAATCATCGGCTTTTTTACTGAAATATTGATATGCTATTGCTGCAGGTACAGCAGCAATTAAACCTAAAGCAGTAGTACCTAAAGCAGTTGCTAAACCCGGAGCAATGACACCGATACTAACAGATTGATTTACACCAATTGAAGCAAATGAGTCCATAACCCCCCAAATCGTACCGAACAAACCGATAAATGGTGCAACATAAGAAACCATCGATAAAAACCATAAATTTCTATCAAAAGGTTTTATCAATTTGTCTGCGACAACTGACAAATTATCATTATTCTTTATTTTTACGGGATTTCTTTTTTGAAAGCGCCACAGACGAATTTTTTCAATTATTATAGCCCAAGATATAACGCTGCCTAAAACTAACACTAACGATATGAACAAAGTCATTAAATCACCAGTAAACAACGTTGCTAATGAAAAAGTATTTACCATTTTTTCCCCTTTTATTTTTAACTTATTTTAGACATTATAAAATCTGGTATTCTTTTTAGGCGCAAATCTACCCCAATATAAGCCACTGTTACCAATAGTATAGCACAAACATTATCATCTTTCACGAATTTTTGTTCAACCTGCAACGAAGCCGAACCAACTTTTACTATTCTACTTTCTACTACGAAATCATCGCCTAATTTTAGTGGTGTACTATATTTAATATTTAATTCGCGGACGACGAAACCAATATCACTATCTGGAAATTTTATTCCGCGCAACCATTGCATACGTGCACGTTCTGCGACCTCTAAGTACCTACCGTGGTAAACGATACCACCTGCATCTGTGTCAGCATATGCAACAGAAAACGGAAATTTATGAATTTTCATTCTTTACCCTCTATAAAAGAATTTGAATCTATCCCCAATTCATTTTTCAATCTATCTGAAACACGCTGTCTTATTTCATTAAATACTTTCTTTAAAATCGGTTCAAAGTCAAAATGCGCAGCAAATTCATCAGAAAAGAATAATTTCCAATAAAAATTATCATTATATTCACCAACGTATTTTAAATCTTTTGCACACAAATGCTGAACCGTAGTATCTAATCTATCCAATGCCTTTACTAATTTGGACTCTAGCGACACACGTTTTTCATACTCATTAAAACAATCTGCCACATCAGGATTTTTTAACACATCCATAATTTTATTAATCGCACAAGCCTCTTGCATACTTTTTTTCATGCGACATACGTCGTTTTGATGATGTAAGGGGATATCATGCACAATCGCTTCTGGCAGATCATGCAAGACGCATAATTTCAAGACCTTTGCCATATCATACTTTTTAACAAAATATTGTTCCATGACAATCGCCATCATAGCCATATTCCAAGAATGAGACGCTACAGATTGAAAAGTATCATCAGACATTCTTGTAATTCTGTACTCGCACTCTAACCGTTCAGCAATTTTCAAAAAATCAACTATGTCTTTCATGTTAAAAGATTATTTTTCAAGTCCCAAATGAGCATAACCCGCATCTGTTATAATTCTACCACGTGGTGTGCGCTGAACAAACCCAAGCTGCATAAGATACGGTTCTATTACATCTTCTATAGTATCTGCCGGTTCAGACAATGCGGCAGCCAAGTTTTCAATACCGACAGGTCCCCCAGCATAATGCTTAATAATTGTATTCATATACTCACGATCTATTTCATCCAAACCGCAACCATCTATATGCAACTGTATCAACGTAGTCTTTATTGTATCTTCAGTTATATCCTTTCTTCCCAAAGCGGTTGCAAAATCACGTGCTCGTTTCAATAATCTATTCGCAATACGAGGCGTTCCACGTGCACTTTTAGCTAACATTTCAGCACCACTTTGATCAATAGGCGTTCCCAGAATATTTGCACTACGAGATATGATTTTTGCTAAATCTTGCGGAGAATAAAAAGAAAGCCTTAAGTCTATACCAAACCTGTCACGCAAAGGATTGGACAGCAAACCTGTACGCGTTGTCGCCCCAACTAAAGTAAAAGGAGGCAAATCAATTCTTACGCTTTTTGCGCTTGGGCCTTCACCTAACAATATATCTAGTTTAAAATCTTCCATAGCTGAATATAAAACTTCTTCAATTGCAGTTGGTAATCTATGTATTTCATCTATAAATAATACGTCCATAGGTTCAAGAGCCGTTAAAATAGCAGCTAAATCTCCTTGCTTAGTTAGCATAGGTGCAGAAGTTGCTCTAAAATTAGTTCCAAGCTCGTTTGCGACTATATGAGCAAGCGTCGTCTTACCTAATCCCGGTGGTCCGTATAATAAAACATGATCCATTGCTTCACCGCGATTTTTAGCTCCAGATATAAAAACGGATAAATTTTGTTTTAAACTCTCATGACCTATAAAATCGGATAGAACCTTTGGACGAATCGAAGTTGCCAATTCGTCTGGAATATTTGAATTAAAAAACCTATCGTTTATTTGCACTTTATATTTAACCTTATAATAATTTATTTTCCGCGTTTTCTCTTCCTACATATGCTTTTAAATCATTATAAAGCTGCCTTAAATCCGAAGGTTGCGAATAATGCTCATCTGCATTTTTTATACGTATTGTTTCTAAATTTATTTGAGCCTGCTTTTTCAAAATTTGCGTTAAATGACTTGCAAAAGACTTTGCGTCGTCAGATTCTGCCATTCCTTGTAAAAGCAAACCACGATTTGGTCTGGGAGAAAGAAACGCAAAATCTGATATTGAAGGGTCAGGTGATACCAAGGCAAAACCAGAAATTTCCGGTCTTCGCATCATAGCCTGTAAAACATACCATGCTCCCAATTGATTACCTGCCAACCAGATTTTATCACTATCCTCATTCTTATTCTGAATCCAATCTATAACAGTGGCTATATCTAACATATTTTCAGAAGTCGTACCTATTGAACCTTCTGAATCGTTTACTCCCCGATAATTAAATCTAACGACCGAAAAACCAGCATCCATAAAAGCCCTAAAAACAGCATAAGAAACTCTATCATTCATGTGATATTTTTGTCTAGGGTTACCAGACAAAACCACTGCAAGAGGTGCAGCCGTTACATCAGATTTATGGTATACAGCATGTAATTTACCTGCTTCACCAGAAATTACTATATCAACCATATTTTACATCCTTCAAAGTTAAACTTAATGCTGTTAAGTTATATACCAACATGATACATTTTTTTCAATAAAAATATTTTTATTTTGACAGGGAGGTTTATAATGTTCTAGAATCTTGTAAGAGAGAAAAAAGGCTTAGACATGGCTAAACATATTTTAATGGCACTTTTTATAACTTTATTCACCATAAATGCGAATGCCGCGACAGAAGAAATTGTATATGATAATTTCCAAACCATTTATACAGAAACGCCCGTTCAATCTTATTATGCATATCCAGACGACCCGAATTTTATTCCGGAAACCGAATTCATGGAGCGGGCAGATAGCCTTGATTACGACCAGAATATAATAGCCGCAAGAGAAGAAGAATCCGCTTTACACCCAGGTGTAATGTTTGCCGATAGACCGATGATAATATGTAGAAACTTCGGTTGTACAAGGTTAAACGATAGAATTACACGTACTTTTCTATTTAATAGCCTTGTAAATATGTTCACGATGAATGAGTACTCACGTTTATATATATGTGAAGCAGACCCTTTTTCTAGGGATTGTTTACAATCTGGTATAACATTTCCTGTTCGCAGCGGCATTGCAAATGCATTGGTAAAGATACCAAAAGCAACTATTTCACGAGTAAACGTATCAACAGGTTTATCAAAAGCATCTGTTAATATGACTTATGAGTTTCTAGTAAACGGCATAGATCGTCAATGTGAACCTACGATTATGGATATAATGATTCCTATTAATTCTCAGGCAACTTTATCTAATCGTGAATTCGCATGTAACATGACAAGTGACGGTCTTAGCAACGTTTCTTTATTAGTTAGCATTGATTATATTGATTTAGACTACGGTATTTTAGGTGGTTATTATTCACTTGGTATGCAAGGACCAACAACAGGGGGGGGGACAGGATATGCATTATTTAAAACAGAGTTTGCAACTGGTGGCATGAAATTTAACGCTTCGGTAAACATTGACGAAACTATAATTGATTCAAACACTAACGGAATGCAGACAATTCAACCGGGCGAATATGCAGTAGAACCACTAAGGAAATAAATTCTAAACATACTGATATTTATAAAATTTGAAAATAACGTTACTTATTATTCGAAATGAATAAAACAATTCTTATTATTGATGATGACGAAATTTTGCGTAACACACTGGCGCATGGTTTAAAGAATGAGAAATTTAATATTCTTACAGCAAATTCTGCCGAACAAGCATCACAAATTCTTAATAGGGTCTTAGTGAATGCCATTATTTTAGACAGAATGATGTCAGGTATGGATGGGTTAAGTTTTCTAAAGACATTACGTTCACAAGGTAACGAGACACCGATAATAATATTAACTGCTATGTCGGGAGCAGAAAATGCGATAGACGGTTTAATAAACGGGGCAGACGATTATCTTGCTAAACCTTTTCAATTAAAAGAACTTGTATTAAGATTAAATAACATAATGAAAAAATATAAGATATCTGAGAATACTTTACCAGAAGGTTTAATATTATTAGAAGACGAATTTTTTATAATAGATTCTTCAGAAGAACCACCAAAACAGAAACTACTAGCCTTATCTGGCGAAGAAAAGAAATTACTAAAGAATCTTATAACTCCTATTGGCAATATTGGTATAGCATCACCTATGGTAGCAAAACGCTTGCGGAATAAATTAAATGGTGTATTATCAAACGTAGATATCATAACGATCAGAGGTCAAGGTTATAAACTTATACAAAAAAAAATATAATGTAATCAATAAAAAACAGAGGACATTAAATGAGACTTATACCAAGAAGTTTTTTATGGCGTACAATATTGATGATATTAATTCCATTAATTATTGCCCAAGTAATAATCGCTAATGTATTTTTTGGGAATCATTGGTCTAGGGTTCACGCTACTTTGGCTCGTAGTTTATCTGGAGAAATTGTGACCATGATGAACTTTCTGGACAAGGGCGAAAAGCAAACTGTTCAATCTATGGCAAAAGACATAGGCATAAACGTATCAATAAACACGAAACTTAACCGTCCAGAAACAAACGACAATAATTCCAGAGAAGCCGGTTTATTAGCTTCAGAATTATCAAAGCGTTTAAACAGACCTGCTCAAATATATATGGACAAAGGTAAACGTTTAGTTTTTATAGACATTCCGACCAATGACGGTAAGACGGTAACTTTTGGCACTTCTTTGTATAGAATATATTCAACTAGTACAGAGGTATTCATAATTTGGTTAATTGGTTCAATTTTAATAGTATCAATTTTAATTACTCCATTTATAATTATGCATACAAGAAGCATCAGAAGAATCGCGAAAGCTGCTGGTCGTTTTGGTCGCGGGTTAGATGCTCCTGGGTTTCAACCGACTGGGTCGAAAGAAATTCGTGAAGCAGCATCTGCAATGATTACAATGAAAGAACGATTAAATAGATATAATAGAACCCGAACTGACATGCTTAATGCAGTAAGTCACGATTTAAAATCTCCGCTTACCCGCATGCGTTTGGCGGTAGAGACGGGTAAAATATCGAAGAAAGATTTATTACATGACATAGATAGAATGACAGAAATGGTTAACGGTTATTTAGCTTTTGCAAGGGGAGAAATGCCTGAAATTGAGCAGACTACAGAATTACCTGCAATGTTACTAAGAATAGCCCGAGACGTTGCACCCGACAAAAAAATTGAAACGATATTTCCTGAAGAACCTGTACAATTTTATGCTCGTCCCATGGCACTTGCGCGTGCATTTAGTAACATAATAGAAAACGCCGCAAGATATGCAAAAAGCAAGATTCGAATAACAGAGACCGACATTAAAGATCAAGTTGAGATAATAATAGAAGACGATGGTCCTGGGATACCAGATGAAAAGAAAAGTGATGCTCTAAGACCGTTCGTGCGGTTAGACGAGTCTCGTAGCGATCAAACCGGTGGGACAGGGCTAGGGTTATCAATTGCACAAACGGCCATTGAAAACCATGGTGGGCAAATGTTCTTAGAAAACAGTGACATTGGTGGTCTAAAAGTTAGAATCATCCTACCGATATAATTTTTATAAATACTTTATCATTTAAAAAACAATACGGTATTATGATACCGTATCAAAAATTCTTGACTTTTTCAATACTTTAAAGCATTATTACGTTGCAAAAAATAATTAAAAGGTAAAACACATGGTAGCGACAAAATCGTTAAAAAAATGCGAATTAGAAACCAAATGGTATTTAATTGACGCAACAGATTGCACGCTAGGTCGTTTAGCAGCATATACTGCCAACATCTTACGCGGGAAAAACAAACCTACATGGACACCCAATATGGATTGTGGCGATCATGTAATCATTATAAATGCGGATAAAATTGCGTTATCTGGGAAAAAAGCCGATAAGACAAAATTTTTCTGGCATTCTTTATGGACAGGAAGTCTAAAAGAACGCACATTGGGTCAGATGCGCGAAGAAAAACCTGAAAAATTAATATTTAATGCGGTAAAACGTATGATGGGGCGTCGCACAGCAGTTGCGTTAGCTAACCAACGTTTAAAAAAACTACATATTTATTCTGGCAAAGAACATAAACATGAAGCACAGAAACCGATAACTATCGATTTTGCCGGATTAAACCGTAAAAACAAAAGGGGCGAATAATGACGGAAGCAAAAAAAACTGCAACGAAAGCAGTAAAAACGACTAAAAAAGTAGCCTCTACAAAAACAACCACAAAAAAGGTTAAAGAAGTGGTAAAAATATCTAATGCAACATATGCTACTGGTAAAAGGAAAGATTCTATTGCTCGCGTTTATTTAACTGCAGGTAAGGGGGTAATAACTGTTAATGGTATACCCGTAAAAGAATACTTCCGCAGACCAACGCTACAAATGATAATTGATCAACCGTTTGGTATAACTAAAAGAGATGGTAGCTTTGACGTACAAGCAATAGTTTCTGGTGGTGGTCTATCTGGGCAAGCAGGTGCTTTAAGACACGGTATTTCTAAAGCATTGGAAAAAGCTGATCCAGAACTACGTAAAGTACTAAAAACAGCAGGTTTCTTGACGCGCGATAGTCGTGTTGTAGAACGTAAACACTTTGGTCATCACAAAGCACGTCGTTCTACTCAATTTAGCAAACGTTAAACCAGCTTTAAAAATCCGTCTAAATGGCGGATTTTTAATTTATGAAAAAAATCTATTCAAGTTTGTATTGCGTTTATAAAAAAACCGTGTATAATCATTCAGCAATTCATATTTTTAGAGGAAAGTACGATGTTTAAAAAAGAAAAAATTAAAGATTTACACTATTCTATAAGTGGGGTAATTTCTGCCAACGATTTACAAACAGTTGCTGACGAGATTTTAAATGAATACGGTAAGAATGCTAAAATGGCCGGTTTTCGTCCAGGTCATATACCGTTATCAGTATTACGTCAAAAATATAATGCCTCTGCATATAGTGAAGCCATTGATAAATTAATGAATAAAGATTTAAATGATTATATAAAAGAGAAAAAAATTCGTTTAGCAGGAAGCCCGAAAGCTGATTTAGAGGGCTGGGAAATAGGTAAAGATGCAGAATACTCTATTGAATTTGACGTTTTACCGACATTACCAGAAATAGATCTCGAGAAATTTACTGTAACAAAAAAAGTTACAGAAATAAACGAATCTGAGGTAGAAAAATCTTTAGAAAACATTCAAAAAAATAGAAGTATTGCAGAAAAGCAACCGGATAATTATATCGCTAAAAATGGAGATACAGCAGTTATTGACTTTAAAGGATTTATAGACAATGAAGCTTTTGAAGGAGGTTCGGCAGAAAAACATCATTTAATATTAGGTTCTGGCGCATTTATACCTGGTTTTGAGGACCAAATTATAGGTCATAAAGCAGGAGATGAGTTTGACGTAAAAGTTAAATTTCCGAAAGATTACCATGCAAAAAATTTAGCCGGTAAAGATGCAAAATTTATAACGAAGATTCATGAAATTCGTAAGCATATTTTACCAGAAATAAATGACGAATTTGCAAAATCAGTAGGTCAAGAAAATCTAAAAGCTTTACGTGAACACATAAAAAAAATAATTACGGAACAATATGACGAAGCATCAAAACGAGAAATGCGCAACGAACTTTTAGATATTTTGGCAGACAAAGTAAAATTAGATCTTCCTGAAACTCTTGTAGAGCAAGAATATAATATGGCTAAACAAGAACATGAACAACAGCACTCGCACTGCGCAACAGATTGCGGTGACTCACATAAGTGGGACGAAAAGAAAGAACGCAAAGACGCAGAACGTCGTGTTAAACTTGGGTTAATTTTAGCAGAATGGGGTACTCAAAATAAAGTCGAAGTTTCACGTGACGATTTACAGCAAGCTATATGGTCAGAAGCAGCCAGATACCCTGATCCTAAACAGGTTTTCGAATTTTATAATAAAAACCAAAATGCTTTAACGATGTTACGCGGTATGATATTTGAACGTAAAGCATTAGACGTTATGTTGACACACGTAAAAACTAAAGAAAAGAAAGTAAAACCAGAGGAATTATTACAATAGAATTCCTTTTAATATGAAAAGGTAATATATAGTATAACAGGTATACAAAATGTATACCTGTTTTTTATAAAAATAGGAATTTATTTACTCTTGTTTTTTAACTTATTGTATTGCACCATACGCTTAATACAAGTATACGAAAGGAGAAATTTGTATGAAAAAAATATTATTTACTTCATTTATCACGTTAATTATTACTAGCCAAAGTTTTGCTATGAAATTATCTCCATATACTTCAATTAAAGCAGGTTATAATATGACGAGCCTTTCGGCTGATAATCAACCAGATGAAGATGGTAATGGTTTTTTATTGGGGGCAAGCATCGGTACAGAATTATACAATGACCCAATGTTTGCTATACGCGCAGAAGTAGAATATAATTACATAACCGCCTATGACATTTCAGAAATGGACTTAAATAATAATACCGTTCTTGCAAATGTATTTGCGGATATAAAATTAGATTCAAAAATCGTTCCTTACGTTGGTCTCGGAATAGGCTATGGCTGGACCACAATAAAGGACGATAACATAAAAAACGATGATAACAATATGGCTTGGCAACTTGGAATAGGTATATCTTACAAGGCTATGGAAAAATTAATCTTTGATTTAGGTTATAAATACTTAAATAATACGACTTTTAAATTTAAAGCAAACGCCGAAGAAATCAATATGGACATATCTTCTCATCAGATTTATTTAGGTTTAAGGTATAATTTCTAAAATAAAAAGATTATAAATATAAACGCCCTGTTTTACGGGCGTTTTTAGTTGAAAAATTAAATTTTATTTAATAAAGTTTAAAAAAAGGTAACTGTCATGAAAGCTTACTTAGACATTCTAGAAAATATCATAAATAATTGTCATGATTTCAGAAACAATCGAACAGGAATGCCAGATATTGGTTTATCTTATGGTGCTACTTTCACGCACGATATGAGTACAGGGTTTCCGCTACTTACCACAAAAAAAATGGGATTAAAAAATATTGCAACAGAATTAGAATTTTTTATACGTGGTATTACAGATAAAAAATGGTTACAAGATAGAAATTGTCATATATGGGACGAATGGTGCAACCCGATAAAACTGGAACAGAAATATAACCTGATTACCAACAATAAAAATTTATCTGAGTCAGAAAAAGAAAACATACTAATTAACATTATGGATAAAGAGCGCGATTTAGGACCTATATACGGTTTTCAGTGGCGACATTTTGGTGGTAAATACAAATGGAACACAAAAAAAATAGATACAAACCCAGAAGCCAATTTTGATCCTAAATACCCTGGTATAGACCAACTGAAAACGGCCATAAAGAAAATAAAAACTACTCCAAACGATCGAAGAATAATAGTAAGTGCATGGAATCCGACCGCGATGCCGCAAATGGCTTTACCCCCATGTCATATGATGCATCAACTAATAGTTAGAGATGGGAAACTTTCGTTAATATGGACTCAACGTTCTTGTGACATGTTCTTGGGCATACCTTATAACATTGCCAGTTATGCATTGTTGTTGTTATTATATGCAAAAGAAACCGGATTAAAACCAGGTATACTAAAAGGCGAACTGCATGACGTACATATATATAAAAACCATATACCACAAGTAAAAGAACAGCTTTCAAGAACGCCATACAAATTACCGACTGTTGAAATACCAGATGACAATTGGAAAGGCATGTTAAATTGGTCTGCGAAAGATGGGTTTATATTAAAAGATTATATGTGCCACGAAAGGTTAAGAGGTGACGTTGCCAGATAAAAACGCCCCAAAGGGCGTTTTTATCTTGAATAAGAGTTATTCTTAATTTTATTAGGTAATTTTTTCCTTTTTGCGATAAGACCGCCAGCACCAAAACCTAGTCCACAAAGCACCCCACCTATAGCGCTAAACTCTATTATAAAATAATTACCTTCTGATGACTGATAATATTTTTTCTGTGGTTCACCAGCACGATCATTATAATAAAGCACTTCATAATAATACTTATGTTCTTCTGGTGTGTTTAACAGATATGCGGCTTCAAAACGATTTTTTAAAGAATACCCCATCAAATCACTGTCTTTTTTATACTGGTCAAAATGTTGAAAAAATAAGTCTAAACTTACAAACATTACCCCTGCAATCGCATTGGTACATCCAAAAAGCACGCCATATTTTAAAGTATCTTTAAACACCTATCAAAAATTTTAACATTACCAAAGTTTTTAATAGAATTCATTTTAACACCTATATTTTATTAAAGTATATATACCACAAATAATCACTTTCAATCAAACTTTTTAAAATTTTATAAAACCTTGCTTTTTCAAAAAAAATCACTTATAATCACTACGATTTTGCGGGTGGGCGCAAAATCATTCCGATTAACCCCACAAGACCTCGCTTAACTAAATTAAATTAGCGACGGCAAGCTTTGTATAAAAAAAATAATAATGAAAGATTTATCCAAAGATTTATTTAATCCTGTATCCGGTGAAGACTTTATACAGTTATTCAATCAAAATTATGGGAACCAAGAAACATTACAAGGTTATGCAACCAAAGGCACTATCAAAGATATTCGTAATGATTTTGCTATGGTAGACGTTGGTTTAAAATCAGAAGGCAGAATACCGCTAAAAGAATTCGGTGCATCCGTACCAGCTATAGGTGATATAATTGACGTATTCGTAGAACGTTATGAATCTCGTGAAGGAACGGCAGTTCTTTCTTACACCAAAGCTCGTGCTGAAAAAGCATGGAAAGAATTAGAAAAGACAGTTGCCGAAGGTATTGATCCAGAAGGAACAATTATTGACGTTGTTCGCGGTGGTTATACCGTTGACATTAATGGCGTATTTGCATTTATGCCATCTTCTCAGGTAGATCATAAACCTATTCGTGACGCAAAATCATTAATCGGGTTAAAAGATAAATTCCGTGTATTAAAAATGGATGCATTGCGTACTAATGCGATCGTTTCTCGTCGTGCCATCCAAGCTGACACCATTGCAGCTGCACAGAAAGAAGCAATGAAAAATATTGAACTAGGTGCAGTAATTGAAGGTACAGTAAAAAATATCACGGATTATGGCGTATTTGTTGACTTAGGTGGAATAGATGGTTTGTTACATGTAACAGATTTATCATGGAAACGAGTAAACCACCCACGCGAAATAGTCCACGTTGGTCAGAAAATTAAAGTCAAAGTAATACAGTTTGATCCAGAATCTCATCGTATTTCTTTGGGAGCAAAACAGTTAGAAGAAGATCCATGGGAAACTGCTTCACGTGCGTTCAACGTCGGTGACACGGTAAGCGGTAAAGTTGCTTCATTAACAGACTATGGGGCATTTATTGATTTGGGGAATAATATAGAAGGTCTTGTTCATATGTCAGAATTATCTTGGACGAACAAAAACATTCACCCAAGCAAAGTCTTACAGAACGGTCAAGAAATTAACGTTGTTGTATTGGACATAGATCAAGACAAACGACGCATTTCCCTTGGTTATAAACAGCTTCAACCAAACCCTTGGAAAGATTTTGCTGAAACTCATAAGGTTGGTGACGTAATAACTGGTCCGATAAAAAATACAACTGAATTTGGTTTGTTTGTTGCGTTGACACCAGATCTAGATGGAATGGTACATATATCAGATCTGTCTTGGAACAAACTGGATGAGGAAGAACTAAAAAAATTTGTACGTGGGCAAGAAGTTACCGCTAAGATATTGGACATTAACCCAGAAAAAGAACGCATCACGTTAGGTATAAAGCAATTAACAGAAGGTGCAGATAACAATGCAGTTTCTATTAAAAAGGGTGCAGTTGTTTCAGGGACAGTATCTGAAATCACACCAGATGAATTAATTCTTTCATTACCTAATGAAATAAAAGGGGTAATTCGTCGCACTGATTTGTCTCGCGAAAAAACAGAGCAAGACACAAGTAAATTTAAAATAGGTGATACCGTTGAGGCCTCTGTAGTTTCAGTAGACGACAAGGTTGTAAAGCTTTCGATACGCGCTTTACAAGTAACGTTAGAAAAACAGGCAGTAAAAGAATATGCTAACCAAGACGATAGCGGTTCTGTACTTGGTGACATATTAGGTGCAGCGATTGAAAATAGTAAAAAATAAATCTATTTTCTAAAATTAGAACGGTTTCGGCAAACTTGTCGAAACCGTTTTTATATGTTATAATCATTCAATAAAGTAAATGAACTTATTATAAAATAAAGACTAAATTCTATATAAAGAGGAGAAAAAATGAAAAAAATGATCGTACTTATGGGCGGGCAGGGCGTCGGTAAAGGTACTTTTGCAAAAATGCTACGTGATATCAATAATTTTAAAATTATTGAAACTGGTGCGATATTAAGAGAAACCGCAAAAACAGATAAAAAAATTGAGGGGATCATTACGCGCGGCGATCTGGTACCAAATGAAATATTACTAAAGATAATTCAATCTAACATAAAGATTAATGAAGACATAATATTAGATGGTTTTCCCAGAAATTTGGATCAGGCACATTGGTTAATAAACACATATGCAGACAAGTTTAATATACATGTAATATATCTCGACGTACCTAAAGAAATTATGATTAAAAGAATACAGAAACGTATTTTAGAGGGTTCCGGTAGAAAAGACGACGCAAATGAGGAATCCATAAAAAATAGACTTGATATATTTTGGAATAATACAATGCCTGTAATACAATGGTTAGAAACCGTACCCGATATAAAATTTTCACAAATTGATGTCAGCGGTGAACTGAACGACAATTTTAATAAAATTATGAAAGCTCTATAAAAAAATACCTTATTTAATAAGGTATTTTTTTAAAAGACTCTACGTCTTACAAAAAAGAACAAAGCAAAACCTAGAAGAAAAACCATTATTAAGACCAATATTGCCGTTGCCGCCTGTTCGTTATCAGCAAAAGGTAAATCCATATTCATACCATAATATCCAACGATAACGGTCGGAACTACTAATATTATATTCCACATAGTTAACCGATTAATGTAAGTATTTGAATCCATATTGATGACGCTTTCAAAAGTCTCTTTTATAGATTTTAACATTTTACTATACGAAGTAACAACTTCTATTCCCTGAGATAATTCAATACGAGCATCTTCAGCTAACTCTTTTGTTTCTTCAGTTTTAACGAAGCCACGTACTTTTTCAAGTTTATCCAATACAGCAACATTACCTTTTAACCCTGCCATATATAAAGTATAACTATTTTCTACCTCTAACAATGCGAGAAGTTCCTTTTTTCTAATCCGTTCTAAAAGGACTTTTTTCGATTCCATAACTCGTTTATTCAATTCTTTTAACGAACGCAGATAAGACTCTGCAATATAATAAATTATGTTAAGAATGAATTCTTCACGAGAAGTCTTTTCATCTTTTTTTATTTTATCTAACAAATCGCAACGTTTTCTACATACAGTTATTACCCTACTTGACGAATAAATTATAGATAATGGTTCTGTATGCCATAAGGTATCAATTTCTTTATTAATTATAGGGAATCTGACAATTATAACTTTATAATCATCTTCTACTTCGAATCTAGGTTGTTCATCGGGGTCAAGAATATCGGATATAGTATCTTCATCTATTTTGTATTCTGTCTGTAATTTTTCAAAATCTTCATGGTCTGGGTTACCGACATTTACCCAAGAGAATGTTTTTAATTTTTCTGTAACGAACATATCATTCTCCTTATTTTTTCGTTTGTATTTTAATTTAGCCGCAAGAAAAAATCAAACATTTAAGGAATAAAAACACGTATTTTATTGTTTTATAATATGATAAAATCTTAATTATAAGGACGCTTAATATGATGAAACAACCAACATCTTTTAAAACCGCACAATATATACTATTATTTTTCATTGTTATTATATGCATATGGCTTGCGGCATGGTTAATAATATCTGACAATAGAACAAAAAATCAAGATACAGACACAGTAAATGTAATTCATATTACAAACAATGATCCTTGCATTAAAAGAGTTAACGATTATGTAGCACGCCTATGGGCATACACACCAGAAAACATCCCAGAAAAATATTTAATTATGGCAAATGATTACGCCAACGAAAAGATAACAACAAAGATAAAAGGCGCATGCAACAATATAAAATTCACATGCAGAGCAGGGCAAATTCGCAAAGATTGTGATCCCTGTGCAATCGCATCCGGTCGTCAATTTGCTATGGACCGACAAATATCTGACACAATTTCCCAGAAATGTAGTAAATGACACGAAATTAACGTGATTTATCCGCTTTATTCTGCATATTTTGAATATTAGAACTTTTAATAGAATTAAATAATTCCGTTGCAAACTTTAAATTCTTAATAATAATACCATTTGATTTTACAGAATTGTCCATATTGACATGTTTATATAGTTCTTTATTTAAAGTCCTATTTGATTTAAAACAATCATATTCCATAACCTCTAATTCAGGTAATTCAAGGTTTTTTAATTTATTATTTTCATAAAAACATGCTTCATGCATTTCTTTTAATTTCGGCAAATTAATATTTTGTAGTTCAATATTATATTTAAAACACTCGGCACCCATAATTTTTAACTTCGGAGCATTTAACTCTGACATACATAAATTATTTATAAAAAAATTTTTATTCATAATTTCTGTATCTGGTAAACTTAAATGACATACATATCCGCCAAAATGTGGTAATTTATTTATTTCTTTTATACCGGGTAGTGTCAAAGATATGATTTTACTTTCCGACAATACCGCAATTTGAATATTGTCCGCAAAAAAAGAATAAGTTTTATCGAGATTTTTCTTTATGCTTACGTTTTTACCCTTAATAATTTTTGATAAAATGCGAATAACATAAGTATACCCATCATCAGTAACATCCTCAAAGATTTTCGTTTTAAAATCAAACAAAATCGTATCTAATAAAATCTCACTACTTTTATTTATTTCTGTAATATTACCGTCACTTGCATAAAAACCGTCACCAACATAAATATTATTATGTTCATAGTTATATTTTATAATTTGATCATTTAGTACTATGTAACCACCTGGCATAGGAACTTTTTGCGCAGAAAAATCTACATTAAAATACTCTTTTATCGCATTAGACAACCCATCTATTATATTATCAGGGCAAGAATTAAAAGTATTATCTGGGTTGATTACTTTATGATTATATCTATTTTTTATACTTATAAATCCGCCGCTTTTTAAAATCTGAATAGATATAACAGATGTACCATATCTATCTTCACGCATCGGTTTATCAAAATCAGCACGTCTAATATCATCAACATCTTTACGTACAGCATTGATTATATAATATCTTTCAAATCTAGTATCATCATTAAAAGTGCACAATCTTTCTGATGGTTCAAAATATTTACTAATAGCATTTTGTTCTTCAAGACTATGAACAACATACGCGTTATATCCAGCTTTATCTAATAATTCTATTGGGTTTTGATGTTCTTCTTTTTCTTTTATTTTAACATTTTTAAGAGATATCAAATAATTCATAATAGGTTCTGCTTCACGTCCAGCATAACGCACAATCTTATCAATATTTGGTATATCAAAAATACCGCTATCGTAATTACGAATAGCTTTAGCAAAATGTTCACCATTTTGTTTTTTAATAATATCAAACTTGGTCTTTTCTATAGACATAAAAATCTTTTGTCAAAAAGAGCATATCATTAATTAATAAAAAGGCAAGTTTTTTAACAAAAAACAGAACGAATTGAAATAAGATAAAAAGCTGTTTTAATATTAATCTTTTAAAATTAAGATATTTATAACCTATTATGTTCATTATTAATAATATTGTTAATATTGTTAACGCCTTTTTTTATTTTATCTATTGCTTTGCTTATCATCATATTCACCCTTTTTTTTGCCTGCCATAATTGATAAGACTTTAAAATATGGTCAGGTAAATTTTTTATATCTATATTTAGAACGTCACCATTAATTGGCCATTTTATTTCTTTTACACCTGATAAATCTGTTTCACGAAAAACAACCTCTGTCATTCCACTAAAATCTAATACAGAGGGTAAATTTTTTGTCCATCCTAAATCAATCGTTCCTTTAGGCCATTTTATTTCTTTTACCCTAGATAAATCTGCATATCTTAAATAAACCTCTGTCATTCCACTAAAATCTAATACAGAGGGCAAATTTTTTGTCAAACTTAAATAAATCTTTTCTTTAGGCCATTTTATTTCTTTTACACCGGATAAATCTGTTTCACGAAAAACAACCTCTTGGCTTTTACTAAAATCTGCTATCTTGGGAAGTTTTATATTTTTTGCTCTGCTAAGATTTAATGTTCCAGTGACTTTTATATTTAAATTTACGCCCTTTAAATCCATTCCAGATAAATCTAAATCACCCTCAACAACAAAACCATCTGGCAGATCATATATAGAATAGTATTTCCCATCCTGCTTTATCAAACCTACGTTTTTCATATCGTGTTTGATTTCCAGTTCCTGCGCCTCCACAAAACCTTGAACTGCCGGAATATATCTTTGTACAGGAGTTCTAT
>CALXMZ010000006.1 GCA_944389645.1 uncultured Alphaproteobacteria bacterium | reverse complement strand
AAATGCTCAAAAAACTATGTCTGTTTCAGAAATCTTATCAATGAAACATGATTTGCAAAATGAATAAAAGGACATATGTTTTCTGCTGATTGGTTCTTTGATTTAGATAAACGTCTGCGTGATATGAGACTTGATTCCGACGCGCAGACGTTTGATGAAATAAAACAAAATCTTTCTTGTCCTAAAAAATTTAGTCCTGATGAATTTGCAGAGCAGGTCATATACGTTATTTTAGCAGGTGGTTTTTCACAAAAAACTGCTAAAAAAATTCATAAAAAAATTATGAATAATTTAGTTAATAATGCATTTAATTACAATGACTTATTAATGATATTCAATAACAAAAATAAAATTAAAGCAGTTTGTGAAGTTTGGAATAATAGGTGTGATTTTTGCGATGGTTATTATTCTTTGGGTGATTTAGATTCTAAAATTTCTTATCTGCAAAAGTTACCTCATATAGGAAAAATTACTGCAAATCATCTGGCGCGAAATTTGGGTGAAGATGTTGTAAAATATGATATATGGATTCAGCGTCTGGGAGTGCTATATGCAGGTGAGGTTGCTTTACAGGAAAAAATCGATAATAAAAAGTTAGCACCAGAAATAAAAAAAGCATGTGATGATATGTTTGATTATCTTGTTAAAGAAACGTGTTTGCCACGTGGTTATATAGATGTTGTTTTATGGAAGGCTTGTCAAAATGGGTTAATAAAACTATGAATGTAAAAATAGAAGATTCTTGGAAAAATGCTTTGTCAGATGAATTTGATAAAGATTATTTTATAAAACTTACAGATTTTGTGCGTGGCGAATATTTGTCTGGTAAGCAAATTTTTCCTGCACCCGCTAATATTTTTAATGCTTTTAATTTATGTCCATTAGATAAGGTAAAGGTCGTTATTATAGGACAAGACCCATATCATGAACCGGGGCAGGCGCATGGGCTTTGTTTTTCTGTTCTGCCGCCGACCGCTGTGCCACCATCTCTTATAAATATATATAAAGAAATAGAAAGTGACTTAGGGAGACCTAGCAAAACTCATGGTGACCTGACGGACTGGGCAAAGCAGGGGGTATTGTTATTAAATGCCACTTTAACTGTTCAAGCACATCAAGCTGCTTCTCATGCCGGAAAAGGGTGGGAGCAATTTACCGATGCTGTTATACGCGCAACAGCAGCGCGTGATAATATTGTTTATATGCTGTGGGGGGCTTATGCGCAGAAAAAAGCAGATTTTGTAAACCCAGAGAAAAACCTTGTTTTGAAAAGTGTGCATCCGTCTCCACTTTCGGCACATCGTGGTTTTTTCGGAAATCATCATTTTTCAAAAGCTAATGAATATTTAGTAATTAATGGGAAAGAACCGATTGATTGGTAATTAAAAACTATAAGTAAAACCAGTGCCATAAAAAGCATAAGAATTATTTTCTTCTGCTGTATTACCGTTAGAAAAATGATGTATAAATAATTCTAAACCGATTTTATCTGTTATTCTATAACCGCCTATTAATTTGAATTGAAATATTAGCTTTGAACCGATGCGTTCGTTTTGTTGTGCTTGCATACCAACGCCAATGCCCGTCGAAAAATACCAGTTCTTACCGTGAAGTAAAGCAAAGTCTTCGGATAAAAAAATCATCGGTATGGTATATTTGTCCCAATCCCAATCATATTTGCTGCCGAAACCAATTGTCTGTGCAATGTTTATCGATCGTCTGGCTGGTATTCTGAAAAACGTAGTCGGTTGAGAATATTGTAAGTGCAATAGGTAAAATGGGACAAGTTGAGTAGGTGGTGGAACTATTATACCGCTATTTACGCCTTGACCCAAATTAAAGGCTATTTGATTTTGCTTGTCGCCCATAAATGGGTTGGTGGCAAAAGAGCATACTGGTATAAAATATAATATTAAAATCAGTATAAGTTTTTTCATGACAGAGATATTATAATACATATCTATTTATTTCAATCAAAATTATTAAAAAATTTAATGTTTTAAAATAGTTTTGTTTGTTTCGCTATTTCCCACCATAGATCAGAAAAAATAGGTCTGTTTTTTTCTTTATGCCAAGGTTTCATCCAATTAGAGTAGTGTAATACAACCAAATTGTATTTTAAATCATATATTTCGTGTTTTGCATGTGTTTTGAATATCCATGTTCCTAGCATTGGCTGAAAGTTATATTTTAACGGTAAATAAAGTATACGACCGTGACATGTGTAGTTTAATAAATCTTGGTCAGGATTTTTATAATCCTTTTTTTGAGAAACGTTAACCCATTTTTGATAAATTTTATCTTTACGTATTTGTGTTAAATTCATCAGTAAAAAACCAGAGTTTATATAGCCGTTTTTATAATCTTTTACACCGGCAATAAGGTTGTCTTTTAGATCTGTATTGAATACTTCAAATAAGTCTTTCCTAAAAATAATATCAATATCAGAATATATTATTTTTTTTACCGTCGGTAATAGTTTTGGTAACATTAAACGCCAAAAAATAGAGACAGGCCATCCTTGGCGTAAAGATTGATCAAAATCATTGTTTGCCGTAATAAAGATTATTTTTGAATCGGTGTTTTTTGTTAAATTAGAAATAGTTTTTTTATGTTTTATGGGCAGCTTTTTATCTACTACACAATATATATTGTAGTCGCATCTATTTTTCGATGAGTTTAATAAAGATTTTATAGAGACCGCAGCTAACTTATACCCTTTGTTATCAAAACAAAATGCAATATTTACGTTGTTTTTTTGTTTTTCTAAAGGAAGTTGATCAGGAAGGTCATGAGAGATTATATCTTTGAAGCGTATTTTGTCGCGAATTATGCGACGTGCTGTTCTGCTGGATCCTGTAAAAGATACGATCCTTGCTAAAAAATCTCTTATTTTCCAATTGTAAATCATTTATGTGTCCTGTGTTAGATTATATCTTATCATATTTTGTGATTGTTTTCCTAGGCGATAATTAGAAAATTTGTTTCTTGATTTTATGCTTTTCTTTGTTATAATACTCGCTATTGGCGGGATAGCTCAGGTGGTTAGAGCAGTGGAATCATAATCCACGTGTCGGGGGTTCAAGTCCCTCTCCCGCTACCAGAATTAATTAACCAGTTTTACTGGTTTTTATTTTTTAGAAATTTTCCTTCGTTTTTTCGTATCTTTTATGTATGCAACCGATGGTCGTTTTATGAACGCCCGCTGTTATTTCATAATAAATAAATCTTCCGTCACGGCGTGATTTTACAAAATCGTCGTCTGCTAATTTCTTTAAATATTGTGAAACCTTTATCTGCGGAATACACGTTCCAGAAACTATTTCTGTTACGCATGATTCCCCGCTATATACAAGAAATTCAAGTATCCTGATTTTATCAATGTTTGCAAAAAGTTTAATTCTGTTAGCAGCCATTGTAGTATAATCTGTAGGTAAAATTTCTTTGTAGCCGTCTCGTAAGAATTTTAGCTGATCAGTCATGTGGCCGAATAATTTCCTTAGACAAACAAAAATACTAGCTGGGTATTCTTCGCATATTTCATAGTAAATAAATATCCCACGTCTATGAGTTTTTACTAAATTGGTATCACGCATTTTTTTTAGTGATTGTGAAACTATTATTTGTTCTGCGTTAACTGCACGTGTAATTGCTGATACAGAAGACATACCATTCACTTCAAGATATTCTAATATTCTAAGTCTTAATGGGTGTGCAATATATGTTAAACCGCGTACAGCACGTTCCATAATATGCTTTGGTAATAAATATTTAATTTTTACTTCTGGCAGTTTTGTACCTGACATTTATGTTTGCTTCCTTGTAATATGCAGATTACCAGTATTTTTATTTTTTCGCAAATAAATAATTTGACTTTTTAATACGTATTATAAATAATATATATAAATTTTTATATATATTAAAATATAAAACTATGAAGAAAGGAGATTTTTTTGAAGAAATTTTTTAAATCTATTGTTGTTTTATCGTTATGTTCTTTGCCGACCGCGGTGTTAGCAAATCCTGCGTGTCCTGTTTGTACTATTGCGATAGGTGCTTCTTTGGAAATTGCCAGACAACTTGGGGTGCCCGATTCTGTTGTCGGACTTTGGGCAGGTGCTTTGCTTACTCTGCTTGGATATTGGGCAGTAAAGTTCTTTGATAAAAAAGGTTGGAATTTCTGGGGACGTAACGCGTTACTTATCGGGGGCTCTGTTGCGATGATCGGTTTTATTTATATAGGGCAGGTGCCTTATTCTCCAGTTTGGATTTGTGGTGTGTTGCATATAGACCCTGTGTTATTCGGTGCTTTGCTTGGTATGATTTTATTTATTTTAACAGAAAAACTTTACGACTGGATGAAAGCTAAAAATGGTGGGCATGCACATTTCCCATTTGAAAAAGTTGTGTTGCCTGTTGTTGTGTTGGCTTTGGTTAGTTGGTGGTTATCTGCATGTGGGTTATAAAAGGAGAAAATTATGGAAAAAATAAAAAATGTTAAAGAATTTGTAGAAAAATTAGATAGTGCTAAAAAGGTAAATCCTAAAGATTTATCTTCTGACCAAGATTTAACTATCGGTATTATGAATTTAATTTCTATTGAAGAACACTTAATGTTTTCGGGTGCTAAAACTGGTAAGACAGAATTTTATGATTTAATAAATGAAGTTCGTGAACAACGCAAACTTATGATGCAGAAAATAATACCTTCTTATGAAGGGGAAGTTTGGTGTATTTCTAAGCACTTATTGGCTTCTTCGATGCGTCTGTTCGAAGTCGGAACCAAAGCTTTGGCGGCAGGTAATAAGAAAGATGCCTATGATTTGTTTGATAGATCTTATGGTTTATATTGCATATTCTGGGGGCTAAATATGGGGTTTATGGGAAAGTCCGATGTAAAGTGGGTAAAAACGAACAATAATCAAAAAAAAGTTCAAAAGCAAATGAAGAAATAGAAGAATCTGAAGTTATAAGTGAAAAAAGAGGAGGTTTATCGAAATTAAAAAATTGGGTAAAAAATGCGGTGAATTGTTGCATAGAATAAAAAGGAGAAAAAATGAAAAAGTTGTTTGCTATTTTTGCTTGTGCTATATGTTTCTTCGGATGTGATAAGACTGAAAAAGTATTTTTAGATTCTCAGAAAGTATACTTTTTTTATAGTTCAACATGTCCGCATTGTCATGAAGCAATAGAGTATATAAATGATGTTGCACCAGGATTAGAATTAGAAATTTTCGAAGTGCGTGGCGTTGGGCGTGATTTATTCTTACAATGTGTTGAAAAATTTGATATTCCTGGTGATGTAATAGGAACACCGTTAATTTGTATGGGGGATAATTACATAATGGGTTGGTCTCCAGTAGAAGCAGTTAAATTTGATGAATATGTTAAGCCTTTTATAATGACCCAATTGAAATAAGTTAGTTTTATTTTTTGTTGGACAATCCTGCGTGTAGCAGGATTTTTTATTCTTGCTTTTTCGTACGCAGCCCGTATAATATGAGCCTACATATGCCCTAATAGTCTAGTGGTAAAACACGTCCTTGGTAAGGACGAGTCGCAAGTCCGATTCTTGCTTAGGGCACCAGTTTATATATTCCACCCTGTATGGCGGATTAATAATAGCTTATTTAGTCCGATTTTTAGAATGATTGTTTTATAAGTATTTTAACGAACTTTTATATTAACAAAGTATTTATGTTCTAAGCCTAGAATGTACATAAAGGTGTCAAAATGAAAATAATTGAAATTAATAATGTGGAAGAACTAAAGATAAATCATCCATACTTAGATACCGTACAAAAAGTCTATATTGGTGATGATACATATAAGGTTTATATTGCTCAGACAAATCAATATAGGCATATTCGCGTTCGACGCTTAGATGATTTGCCAATTTCTAGTTTTAGCGATTTGCAATCTGTAAAAAATCGATTTTTAGGTTAAGAAGTTAAGACTATACAAGTATTTCCTAAGGTTTCCAATTATGTAAATAATAGCAATACCTATCATTTGTTTTCGTGGGAAGGAATAAAGGTTCCAAATTTGAAAGAATTGTATAGATATAGTAATTAGCAATCAAAATAACCTTTTTCAGTTAGGTAAATAATTTAACTTTTAATATTTGATTTGCTATAATTTTATAGTCAAAGTTTTAAATTCATCATAAAAATTAGTCCGATAACAGAATAGTAAGTCGTACCAGTTTTTTGTTTTAGGAATATATTAATGATACCTTTATCAATAATAACAGTTTGTAAAAACGAACCTTTTATTCAAGATACTTGCAAAAGTATTTGTGAACAATCTTATCAAAATTTTGAGTGGATTGTTATAGATGGTGCCTCTGATGACGATACTTTATGCAAACTGAGTCCTTATAAATATCGTGCAAATATATTTATATCACAAAAAGATAAAGGTATTTATAATGCAATGAATAAAGGAATATGGATTTCTAAAGGAGAATACCTTTTGTTTTTAAATGGAGGAGATTTATTATATAATAAAAATACACTTAATACAGTTTTTCCTTTTTTGATGCAGAAAAACGTAGACGTTTTTTATGGGGATTCTTATCGTTTGTTTGAAGATAAAAATAAATGCTTTGTTAAAACTTACCCAGAAAAAATAGATTTTATTTTTTTCTTAAATAATACTCTTGCTCATCAGTCTTCGTTTATTCGCCGTAGTTTATTTGAAAAATTTGGTGCTTATAGGGAAGATTTCAGAATCGTTAGTGATAAAGAAAAATGGCTTTGTTTCATGAAAAATGGTGCAATTTTTAAACATTTGCCTTTCGTTTGTTCACAGTTTCAGATGAATGGTATTTCTCAAATTAAATCGGAGACTTTAAAACAAGAAAGAAGAAAAATGTTATTGCAATATTATCCGGAAGATTTAGTGTCTGAAACTCTTAATAAGCTGAATTAGTTTTATAAATTTTCTACATTTTTATTAACTTTTTATAATGAATGTTTATGTGTTAAATATGATAAATACCCACAGAAATATATTTTTATTTAATAATTAGTAATGTTTAATTATGAAGCGTCTTTTATTGCATATTTTATAGTTATATATACTATCTTAAAGATAGTATATCTTTTTATAAGCCCTAATATACGATAAAAACTTCTAGTATATTTGCTGGTTTTGTTTCCGCGTTATTGATACAGGTTCACAGTCTTTTGTATTTATTGAATAATCATTATATTCTTTTGTAAAATATACCTCGTTACATGCGATAGTGCACAATGTATCTTTTGAACCTGTTGCAAAAGTTCTTTCATAAATACAAGAAAATCCATTTTCTGTACCTTTAATCGGAACGCAATTCGTACTGATTCCTTTCGTCCTTGGTAAAGATAGTCCACGATTTGTGTATAACAAATTAAATTGATTTATGTAATTAGGTTCACATGAATATTGACTACGTTCAAATATTTCCGCCGCTTTTTCTGTGCTTAGCACATATTCGTTAGATTCTGCTTTTATATTGTTGCTTTTTTCTAGATTTTCTACGATTTCATTTTGTTTAGTTATTAAATGAACAAGAAAATCTTGACCTAAGTCTATGTCTTCTTCAGAAAGATGACCGTCTGAACCAACGTTTGCAAATACGTTGAACCATAAATATAATACGTCAAAAGATGAAAGTCTCTGCGTACTATAGGCTGTATTGATCTTTTTATAATATAGATTAACAAATTTTGAAAATTGCTCTTCGGTGACATTCATAGCAATAAGCGCTTCTTTTATAGCTTCTGGTTGCCAGAAAACTAATGCGTCTAAATCGTTTATTTTATTGGCACCAAAACTTCCAGAAACGCTGGTAATCGTAATTAATATGAAGAATAAAAATTTTTTCATTTTAATGTCTCCTCACATTTTTGAGCTATTTCAGAAGCTTTGTTTATAGCGTTTATTTGTGTCGCGCTTAATATCGTTGAAACTAATGATGCACCACCTGATGTGCCAGCTAAAACATTTGATGCCGTATTTAAGTGTTTCTCTTTTTCTTTCCCTTCAGATGTATCGTCTTGTCTAATTTTTTTGGTGTTCGCGGTTGCGCTTGTTATTGTTCCTATAAAACCGCTTGTCGCACCAATTATATTTGATGTCATAGCACCACTAGCTTTGTTATTTATTTTGCTTATATCCAAATATTCCCATTCGTTACAGGCATCGATTATCTTGTCTATATTTAATGTTTCTTCTTGCGTTATTGTACCCTCAATCCGTGCTTGCTGTTTCGCACGAGATAAGACTTTTACAGACTGTATACAACCTGTTATTTGATTGTTCAAATCGCCTTTTATTTTATTCTTGCCGGATATAACTGCACCAGCAATATTTATTGCTGTATCACCGGCCATTAAACCAGTACGGATGTTACCAAGCTTTTCTGATTTTTCTTCTAGTTCATCTTTTTTTTCTTGTAATTCTTTTATTGAATTTTCATTTATTTTTTCTTTATTTTGTTGTATAGATTTCTCTATATCTTCTTTCGATAAATTTATATAGTCTAATCCTTTGTCATCTGTTTTTATAGAACTCAATTTTTTCAAAGATTCTTCATAACTTTCAATTTCTGAATCTTTCTTTGATTTTATTATACCCGTTGCTAATGCACCACCTGCAGTTACTGTACCTATACCGCTTACAGCTGTATTTATCCCAGCCATTTTTTTTAAGTCATCTAATTCTGTTGATATACCAATACAATTATTTTTTACATTGATTATAGCCTGGGTCAAATAATTTTCAGCAGATAAAGATGGGGTACCTATAAGTATTATGCTAAAAAAAGTAATTATTTTTTTCATGAATATACTCGTTTTCGTCATTGATGTGCATTTTATCATATTTTTAAGTTTTTGGTTAGTTATTTTTTTTCATGTTTTTATATATTTTCGTACACTCTTGATTTTCATAGTTTTCGATGTTATACTTACTTTCATATCAGTTTTTGGGCGCGTTCGCAGTGATATGACTGACAACCATGGAGTGAACTAAACCTAAGTTAAGTTATAAATTAGGGTGGCACCGCGCAACCTAAATTGCGCCCCTGTAATAAATCTTTTCGGGTGCCGAAATTCCATAGATTTTTGCTCCCGATTAATAACAAAAAAGGGACCAAATATGTTATCTTTGAAATCTAAGTACAGAACGCATACTTGTGGTGAACTTAATAAAGAAAATGTAGGACAAACCGTCGTTCTTTCAGGTTGGGTTCATCGTAAGCGTGACCATGGCGCACTGTTGTTTATTGACTTGCGTGATAATTATGGTATTACCCAGTGCGTATTTGATGGTGGTAATGAGGCGTTGGAAAAAGTTCATCCAGAATCGGTTATTAAAATTACAGGCACTGTCGTAGCGCGTGATGCGGCGGCTGTAAATGATAAAATCCCAACTGGTGCTATTGAAGTTAAAGCGGAATCTTGGGAAGTTCTTACAAATGCAGATGTGTTGCCGTTCCAAGTTTTTGGCGATGATGATACTGTCGCGGAAGATTTGCGCCTGAAATATCGTTATCTGGATTTGCGTCGTGAATCTTTGCATAGAAATATTTTAATGCGTAATAAAATGATAAAGTTTATACGTGATAAAATGTGGGAAATGGGGTTCTCGGAATTTCAGACTCCTGTTTTAACCGCTTCTAGTCCAGAAGGTGCACGTGACTTTATCGTGCCGTCTCGTTATCATCATGGCATGTTCTATGCTTTGCCACAGGCACCACAGCAGTTTAAACAATTATTGCAAATTTCCGGGTTTGATAGATATTTCCAAATTGCTCCTTGCTTCCGTGATGAAGACTTGCGCGCAGATAGATTGTTAGAATTCTATCAATTAGACTTAGAAATGTCTTTCGTTGATTTGCCAGATATCCAGGCTGTTGGTAATACTTTAATGCCAGCGATTATCAAAGAGTTCGTACATGATGCAAAAGTATGTGAAGATATACCTCATATTCCTTTTGATGAGGCTATGTTAAAGTATGGTTCTGATAAACCAGATTTGCGTAATCCTATCATAATTTCTGATGTGACAGAAATATTCCGTGGCTCAGATTTTGGTGTATTTGCAAATGCTATAGAGCAGGGTGCAGTTGTTCGTGCTATTCCTGCACCAAATTCTGCGGACAAACCACGTTCTTGGTTTGATAAACTTGGTGAGTATGCAGTTAAAGAACTTGGTCTTGGCGGTTTGGGTTATATTGTTTTCGCAGATGAAGCAAAGGGACCTGTTGCGAAGAAGTTAGATGCAGAACGTATTGCAAAATTACGTGAAATTGCAGGGGATAATTCTTCTTTGTTCTTTGTTTGTGATAAAGAAGATGCAGCAGCAAAAGCCGCTGGAAAATTACGCAATAAACTTGGTGAAGATTTAGGCTTAATTGATCCGAAAGAATTTCGCCTTTGCTGGATTGAAGACTTCCCGTTCTTTGAAGAAGATGAAGAATCTCCGACAGGTTTGAAATTTACTCATAATCCGTTCTCTTTCCCTATGGCGACATTGGAAGAACTAAAAACAAAAGATCCGTTATCTATTAAGGCGGCTCAGTTCGATATGGTATTAAATGGTGCAGAAATCTGTAGCGGTGGATTGCGCAACTTTAATCCAGAAATTATGCTTCGCTGCTTTGAAATAACCGGTTATGACGAAGAAATAGTTAAGAAAAAGTTTGGTGGTATGTATACCGCGTTTCAATATGGTGCGCCACCGCACGGTGGTTGCGCGTTTGGATTGGATAGACTGGTTCAAATTATGTTGGATGAACCAAACTTGCGCGAAGTTGTCGCTTTCCCAACAAATCAGCGCGGTCAAGACTTGATGATGGGAAGCCCTAGTGAAGTCACAGAAAAACAACTTCGTGAAGTTCATATCCAAGTTCGTAAAAAAGGATAAGCTTTGCTTTAACCGTTTATTACGATACCCGCTTTATAGCGGGTCTTTTTGTTGAGAAATCAAACCTATTAAAAAAATTTATGTTTTATATATAATCTTGCTTCGTGTAAAAAGGTGAGCAAATTATGTATAAAAAGGCGGATGTACAAAAAATCATAAATAATTTAGATCTTAGTCAATATCAAAAAAATGTTTTAATTTCTAATCAGGACAAATACGATTTTACGGGTTTGATAAAGAGAGGAGGCGTTTTATATGCTCCATATTTATTGAGAACAAAAAATATTTTTGAAATAGTTCGTTATGCTTTAATTGGTAAATCTGCCGATTTAATAGGACAAAATAAAATGTTATTGCAAGGGCAAAGAAAAATAAAGTTTTATGCAGGCGGTTTCCATTGCGTTTCAATCGGTCAGTTTAAATATTATGCAGATAAAGACGGTCGAGCCGTACCAAGAAATATTTTTTTAAAAGCAATTTCTTTAAATAAATAATTTTTAAAATTTATCCCGACTTTTTATAAAGTTTCTCATGAAACTTATATCTAAACTCATCATGATTTCAGATAAAGAATAGCTACGTTTACCGTTCGAATATATTTTTATTTCTATCGGGGCAGGTGATGGAGATGTCCCTCTTAATATCATATTTAATGTTGCTTGCATCTGATCATTAATTATTTCTATTTTACCTGTCGCATCTATATGGCGTAATTGAAGCTCTATAGGACTGGTCGTCTTAAAATTACCGTTTTCATAAGTACCTATAATTCTCATCTTTTTTATTAAAGATTCTCCCTGTTCTAATGCAGAAGATAATGCTAGCTCTGCGTTTAATGTCGTAAGGCTTTCTGCCGATGCATAAAATTTGTCTAAACCTATACCAGTTAAATATCCACCTTCAAAAGAAAAATCCATATTACCTGACATATTATATTCTATGTCGTGTGCAATATTACCAAACGTATTCATACGAATCTCTGCGGTAATGGTTGTGTCTTTTACATTTAACGGTAATTTTGACGAAAGTAATGTACCATTTATGATAAATCGATTTAATTGTATAAATATCTTATATTGATTCTTTTCTTTTTGTAATGTGGCTAGTAAGTTGCCTCGCAATTTATCTGTTATAGAAAATGTCTGAACGTCTGGTTTTAAAGAATATACAAAATTTTTATATTCATTACCATTGTAAATAATTTTATCCGCAGATAAAGAAACGTTTACCGGTAAATTGAACGGTAATAAAATAGGGGCGTTAGTTAGAAATTCTAACTCTTCATAGTTATCCAGAAATTTCTGATTAATGAAAGAATCTATATTTAAAAGGTTCGTATGTAATGTTATACTGTTGCCGTTTAGACTACCAGTAAATTTTTGACCGGCAATTTCTATTTCTAAATTTGATATATTGTCTTCATTATAATTACCAGAAATTACGTATTCTAAATTATTTAATGATCTTAAATCTAGATTTGGTAACCATTCTTTAGCGTTTTTCCCAGTAATGCGAAAATAATTTTTTGATAATTCTAAAGTCCAACGATCCGTCTGGGGAATAAATATCATCTTTTCACCTTGCCATTTAAAATCTCCGATAACGTTCTTCATAAAGCTAGGTATCGTTTTTATGTTGGGGTTTAACCATTGAAGCGTTTTATTATATGCAAATGTATATGATGGTAACATTTTCTCTGAGTTTATATCAAAGCTTCCTGCTATGTCAGAAAATTGAAAATTTATTACCCCATTTTTCCCAAGTTTCTTTGCCCATCTAATCAAAGTGTCTCTATCTGGCATAGGTGTGTTTGACTCGATAAAAATTGTAAATGTATCATCGGATACAGACAAACTACCTGAATAATTCCCATAATTATATTCGCTACATTTCCATTCGTCTGGTGTACCAGAAAAAAGGCACATTGACGGCATATTTTCATAAGGCATATTTATAAGTACATTTTTTGCACCGTTTGCATCTATTGTACCACCTGTAATAGCAATATCATCTGCAATAATATTACTTATCTGAAGTTCTTTACTTGTACCTATAGCGTCGATTTTTAAATGGTTAAAATTATATTTACCAAATTTTAAATTACCGTAAAAGTCTAAGTTAAAATTCGTTTTATAAAGTATATCCGATGGTTGAAATAAAAACGAGAAATCATATGTTATATCTTTGCCGTTTAGTTCAATTTTTTTACTGCCGTCAGAGAAAATATATATATTACCATTAAACTTATTGGCTTTTATGTCTTTAAACGCAAAACTTCTGTTGCCGTCCCATTCAAAATTCGTTGTAAGTGTTATTTTTTCTTTTATTTCAGGATATTCAAAACCAAACCATTTATTTATATCTTCTGTTTCCATAGATATTTGACCGTTTATGGAACCGTCAGTGTATAACTGACCAGAAATTTCTAATTTATCATTTTTATTCCTTATATAAAACGTATCTTGTTCAAAATCTATGTCGTATTTATGGTTGTCGGTGCGTACTATCCCCGTTAAAATACCGTTGTATAATTTAGCGTCTATTATCTCAAAAATTCGGTCTTTAAATGTTATATAAGAATTGTATATTTCTATCGGATGACCGAAATTTTTTGGAATAAGGTTTTCTATCGTTACGTCTGCATTATATATGGCTATGTTACCATTAAGTGGAGTATTATTTATATCAAATATACTTGTTATTGGTATTCTAAATAATAAATCTCCTATGTGACCAATTGATATGTCTACATCATGAGCAACAATCGTTGTATGACCAAGTAAACTAAAATTTATATTACCGTTTATTTTTGCTTCTATACCGGTTTGTTCCATAATTGCTTGTTCTATTTTCGGTTTTAAAGCATTTAAATTTATCATAGGAGGTATTATAATAATGGCTAATATGGCAATACCAATGAAAGTTAAAAAAGACCAGAAGATTCTACGTTTATATCTAGGTTTTAATGACATTCTCTCTTTCCTTGTATTTTGATTATAATGAATTATATTAATGTTTGTGAATAGAAAAATATTTGATCTTCAGAGTGATTATAAACCAATGGGAGACCAACCGCAAGCAATCGCAGAATTAGTTGCGGGTATTCGTGATGGAAGACGAAGTCAGGTTTTGTTAGGTGTTACTGGTTCCGGTAAAACTTTTACGATGGCAAACGTTATTGCAGAGCTTGGAAGACCCGCTTTAATTATGGCACCTAATAAAATTCTAGCGGCGCAATTATATACAGAAATGAAAAGTTTCTTCCCAAGAAATCATGTCGAATATTTCGTGTCTTATTATGATTATTATCAACCAGAAGCATATCTTCCTACGACGGATACTTATATAGATAAAGACGCTTCAATTAATGAGCAACTTGATCGCATGCGTCATAGCGCAACACGTGCAATGTTGGAAGAAAAAGACGTCGTCGTCGTATCTTCTGTGTCTTCGATTTATGGTATGGGGTCTCCAGAGCAATATGCTGGTATGAAAATAGTTTTTCATACAGCTGATAAAATTAGTATAGCTGATGCTACTCATTCGTTAGTAGATATTCAATATAAGCGAAATGACATTAGTTTTGAACGTGGAACATTTCGCGTTCGTGGTGATACTTTAGATTTGTTCCCGTCTCATTCGCAGGATAGAGCATGGAAATTGTCTTTTTGGGGGGATGAAATCGAAGAAATATGGGAATTTGATACTTTAACAGGGGCAAAACTTCAGAAATTAGACAGAATTGCAGTATATCCTAATACCCATTATGCAACGCCTATGCCTTCGATAATTCAAGCAATAGGGCAGATAAAAGAAGATTTAAAGGAACGGTTAGAATATTTCCATGAAAATATGAAATATATTGAAGAACAGCGCTTGCGGGAACGCGTGAACTTTGATATCGAAATGATGGAGTCTACAGGTACTTGTCGGGGAATTGAAAATTATTCTAGATATTTATCAGGAAGATTACCCGGGCAACCGCCACCAACATTATTTGAGTATCTCCCGAAAGATGCTGTGCTTTTTATTGATGAAAGTCATGTTACGGTACCTCAGATTTCCGCCATGGCGCGCGGAGATAGAGCAAGAAAAGAGACTCTGTCTCAATACGGATTTAGATTACCTGCTTGTATTGATAATAGGCCTCTTACTTTTGATGAATGGGATTCTTTGCGACCACAAACAATATTCGTTTCTGCAACGCCTGCAGATTGGGAACTTAATCAATCTGGGGGAATCGTTTCAGAACAAGTTATTAGACCGACGGGGTTATTAGACCCTGTTTGTGAGGTTAGACCGACAACGCATCAGGTTGACGACTTGTTAGAAGAGGTGAAAAAAGTTAAGGGTAGGGTATTGGTCACTACTTTGACAAAGAAAATGGCGGAACAATTAACAGACTATTTAGTTGAAAATGGAGTTCGGGCGAAATACTTACATAGTGATATAGAAACTTTGGAACGTATAGAATTACTTAGAGAATTAAGACTTGGAAAATTCGATGTTCTGGTCGGAATAAATTTATTGCGTGAAGGTCTGGATGTTCCAGAGTGTGAGTTGGTTGCTATTATGGATGCAGATAAAGAAGGGTTCCTGCGTTCTACGCGTTCTCTTATTCAGACGATAGGGCGGGCAGCAAGAAATGCAAATGGACATGTAATTCTTTATGCGGACTCTATTACTGATTCTATGCGTGCTGCGCTGGACGAAACTGCTCGTCGTCGTGAAAAGCAGATGGCTTATAATAAAGAACATAACATTATACCTAAAACAGTTACCAAGGCTGTCTTTGCAGAAGTTGTAGATAAGGAAGAAAAAACTGATAAAAAACGTAAATTCGTTTATACTTCTTCTGGCGTTATGGATGCAGAATCTTTGCGAAAAGAAATAAACCAATTAACTAAAAAAATGCGCGATGCCGCAGAAAACCTTGAATTTGAAACTGCTGCGGATTTACGTGATGCAATTCATAAACTAGAAGATGATTTATTATTATTGGAGTAATCATGGAAAAAGAATTCTATCTTGAAAACGTTGAAGAAACTAGAAATTGGGCAAAAAAATTTGCGCATACTTTGCATGCTCCTGTGACAGTTGCGTTGCATGGTGATTTAGGAATGGGTAAGTCAGAAATTGCACGGACTATAATTCAAACTCTTCGTGGTACGGATACTGTCGTCCCAAGTCCTACTTTTACCATCGTTCAGAATTATGATGGAATTTCTCATTTTGATTTGTATCGCGTAGAAGATAAGTCAGAACTTATTGAAATCGGATTACCTTATGCATTTAATAATGATATAACTTTAATAGAATGGCCAGAAATTGCTGCTGATATTTTACCTAAAAACGCCATTCATATTTATATAACCGAAAAAGAAAATGGACGTAAAATCGTTGTAAAATGAAATCGGGCTGGGAATAGCTACTTATTGAATAAATCATCTTTTTCGTACAAAGTTTTAGTAGTTATGAGTTATATATTTATCTCGTAATGTTGCAAACATTAATACAAAGTAAAGGGCTTTCTTATCCCAAAATCACATCCCTATTGGAATAAAATCCGTTTGAACATTGTTTGCAAAAGAACTGCGCGAAAGCGCGGTTCTTTAATTATTGATTTTTTTTAACAAACTTCTTACTGCTAATGGAAAATCAGAGCTTTTTGCAAGATAAGACCCGCTTACCAATAAATCTGCACCAGCTTTCCAACACTTTTTTGCGGTTTCTTCGTTTATACCACCGTCTACAGATATTTTATACTTTAAACCATATTTTTTACGAGTAGCTGATAAAATTGATATCTTTTTTAAACAAGATTCTTCAAATTCTTGACCTGCTGCACCGGGGTATACCGTCATAACCATGACTTCGTCTATTTCTCTTAATATAGGTTTCAAAATCTGAACAGAAGAGTCCGGATTTAAAGCAATCCCAACACGTTTAGACGCGTTCTTTATCATCTGTATAGCAGATTTTAAACCAGATGTATTGGTGGATAAAATTATGGTGTCTGCACCAGCTGTAATTGCTTCGGCTGCCCATACATTCGGACTTTCCGTCATTAAATGTACATGTAAGTGTGCGTCTGTATGGGAGCGTATGTATTTTAATTCATTAATACCACCCGCAATTTTATCAACATAAAAACCATCCATTATATCTACATGAATCATGGATATTCCACCAGAACGAAATAATGAATATGTTTCCGGTTTTTTCATATTAAAACATAAAGTACTGGGTAAAATAGGTATAAATATTTTATTCTTTTTAGATTTTATTTTTATCTTTTTTAAGATTCTTTCTCCTATATTATGCCAGCGATCATGACGTGAAATATATGCTTTTCTATGTTCTTCTTCAAGCTGCCAAATATATGCAGATAAAGCCTTTATGGTAGCTTCTGAATGTAGATTTTTTACAGGTAGGTTAAATGAATTTTCAAAAAATTCTGATATATCTTCAATTTCTGCCCCCCCACCGCTTAAGATTATTAAAGTGGGGTTATACTTAGAAATTGCAATAGATGCTGCGTTTTTTATTTCTGCTATCGTATTCACTAAATGCGGAAGAATTATGTCGTTTACGTCAGCTCTGGAAAATTCATAAGCAATATCAGCAGGGGTAAATCTATCCATTTCTTTCGGTATTAAACTTGCTACATTTCTTTTTATTCTTTCTGCATCATCAAAATTTATGTTTAAACTTTTTGAAATGTCCATCGTCCTATCCGTACCACCCATTTCAATTTTTGTATGCCAGACAGGACCACGATCCGTCCATATAGACGTTTCTGTAAATTGTGCACCTAAATCTATAAACATTACTGTTTGTTTTTTTGACCTGAATACATAATTTTGTAAAAATTGTGGATCATAAAAGTATTCTGCCTGAATATGTGCATTCCTTAAATATGAAAATATTTTGTCTAATCTGTCTTGTTCATAAAATATTACACCGAATACAGAAAGAAGCTGCCTATCTGTATGACCAATGGGTAAGAACATGTTGCGTGCACTTGGAGTGTCGTATCTTAGTGGTATAATATGCATAGGATAAAAACCGTTAAGCGGTTTTATTTGTGAAACTTGATCACTTAAATCTGATAAACTAATTTTGTGTTCTGTTTTCCATATGGTATTTTTACCAAGCATGTCAAAATATGATTTACCAAAGTTACCAGTAATATAAGCTGTATCAAAATGAGTACCAATTTGTTTCTCTAATTCGTCAATTACAGATTTTAAAGCAAAAACAGTATCAAAACTATCTACTGTATATATAGCGGAATTTTCTATTCTACCATTCTGTACATGGTGTGCTATACCACGTACACCACTGCTACCTATGTCTAAACATAAAAAAGACGAATCTAATAAGTTCATATTCTTTATTGTTTTATTAAAATACGTGAAGTATCTCTTAAGTCCAATATTTTTATTTCTTTTGATAGTATTTTATGGTTTTTATCAAGTACTAACAAACTGCCTATCGCATCTGTCGGATTCTTTTCCGGTAGTAAAATTGTTATGCCACCAGTTGTATGAATGTTCCAACGTCTGTCTTCTACCCATTCCATGTAATCTAAATCTTCAAGAAGATTATATGCGGCTTTCGTTATTTCTGATATATCTTTCGGTACAGAACCAGAAAATACTACAGTCCCTTCGGTTCGGACATCTGTCGGTTTATTTACTATTGTCCCATCAGCAGACAAAGGAAAATATTTTTCACCGTCTGTCCATAATGCAACTGCTTTATATAATTCTACTTTTACTGATAAATTGCCATTAGGTCTTTTACGAACAGCAGATTCTTTTACACCGGGAACATAGTTTATTCTATTGTTTATTTCTTCTAAGTTTATAGAGTATAGTTTTGTACCAGGTGCAACCGCTGCAGCAGTTGCTATGGCACTTAAATCTTGACCTTCTGAAGCTGAATATATTGATATGTTTTTTACGTAAGAATTTGAACTATAACCAAGTAAAGTCATTATAATACGCGTAGCAAAATAAATTGCTAATATTATAGCAAGTAAAAAATATACCCAAAATAATATCTTTTTTTTCATGTGTACGTAATTATATCATAAACTTATTTCTTTTTCAGAAGAAATACAAAAAATTAGCTTGCACGTAATAAGTACCCACGACTAAACATACATTTCCTGTATGCGCCTACGCTTTTAGATGTGGTATTCCTTGGTACTGATAGTAATGCTCTCTGTCCAACGTCCGTATATTCGTTTGATTGAAACGTTACCCATAGACCATCCCAATCTGGCATTATATTACTTTGGTTAGGTGCAATTAATTTGGAAATTCTTGACCTAGGCATGTAGGATGGTTTCGTTATACCAAGACATGCTTTATGATCCCTAACGAACTGTTCCATGGTAACGGATTCGTTTTCCCAGTTTAGTATCGTTGCGTCGTCAATGCTACCACGATTGATAGATGCACATGCCGATAAAGCAAAAAATAAAACTAAGTATTTTATTCTCATACTTTGTATTATAATTTAATTGCCTTTTGTGGGCAATAGTTTTTATAATAGGTAAAAAGGGATATAGGACTGAGGTATGGCAATAACTGTTCAGAAATTTATTAGCTTGGCTAATTTTTATAACCAAATGGCAATGATGATGTCTGCCATTTGTGTACAAAAAGGTGGTATAGCACTCGAACATTATGTCGGTCGCTTTTTTATGGCTGATACTTTGGAGTTCGTTGCTGAATACGGTAAAAGACTGTTAGATAAAAATGAAAAAAATTTATCAGAGGATGTAATTGCCGTTATAAAAAAATTTCAGCAGCAATATGAAAAAATAAAAGATTTAACCACACCAACAGAAAAACCTATATATGAAATGACTTTGGAAGAATTTGAACGAGTTATGAATATTTAATGTTTCTTAAGAATAAGGGGAAGTTATGAAAAAAATTACTTTTTATAAAAAATTATTCTTGTTCGTTGTTCCCGTCGTTTTAAGCGGTTGCGCGCTTAATGGAAGTAATAATCAGCAGCAACAATTTGATACGATAACGGTTGTTGAAAACCTTGTAATAGATGAAAATTCTGTACCAATTTTCCCTAAAAAAGCGGCTTTGACAACGGATACTGCTAGAAGGTTTTCTATAGATTTGCCAAAACGTTGCGAGGTTAATTGGAATAATCAAAATATAATATCTGTCGTACCAGAAGAAAAAATAGAAATTGTCCGTTTGGGAGTAGGGGATACATTACCCGATTTAAAAGTTTCTGATTATGAATTTAAAAACTTATCCGTTAAAAGTGCTCTGGATAAATTGCTAGAAGGTACTTATATATCTGTCGTAGAAGATGAAGGACTTGTTGAAACAGTATCTGGTTCTGTGTCTAATGGTAATCTGACGGATACTGTAGAATTGATATCAAAAATGGGAAGGGTTTATTATTCGTATGATGAGGAAAATTCTGAGATACATCTAAGCCATAGAGCTAAATGGATGATAAAAATGCCTAAAAACGAAAGTATAATAATGGCTCTTTTAGATGCTATGTATGGGGCAGACGTCCGAAATCTTCTTGTTGATTGGCAAGATAAAACTCTCGTTTTTGAGGGTAATTATCAAACGGAAAGAGAAGTTGCAAAAATAATTTCTGATATATCATCAAAAAAATATATGCTGGCTTGGGATATTGACGTTTATCGCGTTTACCCCCGTACTGATAATCCGATAATATGGATGAATTTATTACCTGCTTTCGGTGAAAATAATATAAAAATGTCTATACCTGGGGTGGTTGGTAGAGCTCTGGTCGTAAGCCCAGAGATCAATACGAAAACTTTACAAGAGTTTTTAGCTCAGCAGGCAAACGTAGTTCTTATTTCTCAGGGTACTTTCGTTATACCAAACGGTTGGCAATCAAGATTTGATATAGGGCAATGTAGTAAAGAAGATAGATTAGAAACAGATTTAATTATCGGAGCTACCGGTAAATATGGTGATTATGGAGGGCGTGATAAAATAGACGCAAAAATAGTGCTTAGAACAAGTCAAGGAGAGCTGTCTTCTTTCAATATACCTTCTAGTATCGGTGATAATTATGTAATAATCGGTATACCGACTCATTCTTTTGTGACTACACCAGAAACTTTGATAAGCCCCTTTGCAGAGCTTGTCGTTTTTATGTCACCTAAAATTATTTCTATTGTAGACGCAAATGATGAACAATTAGATCAAGGCCAGCTTGTTGGTGATGCGTTGCGAGATTTCTTAAACGATGTTGAGTGAAAAAGGTAGATTTTCAATGTTTTCAAAATTAGAAAGAAAAATTGCTTTTAGATATTTGGCCGCTAAAAAAAGAGGCTTCGGTTCCGTTATATCGTGGGTGTCTTTGATCGGTATTATGCTTGGGGTGGCAACGTTAATTGTTGTTATGTCCGTTATGGGGGGATTCCATGACACTCTGTTATCTAGAATTATAGGTATGAATGGACACGTCGTTGTTTATCATCAAGACGGGGCAATTCAAGATTATGATTTTTTAATTGAAAAAATGAAGCAAAATAAAGTCGTGCTTGATAATGCCATTGCTATTGTACCAATCGCAGAAGGACAAGTTATGGCAACCGCAAATGGTAATAATAGTGGTGCGATGATACGTGGTATAAGAATGACTGATTTAAAGGCAAAAACAGGTACGGGTACAAAAATTTATGGGAAAAGTCTTGATAAAATTGTAGATGGTGAATTAGTTGCAGGTGCTTCGTTGACTAGGGCTTTACGCGTAGGAATGGGGGATAATATTTCTTTGGTTTCGGCAAATGGTTCAACGCCGACGCCTTTTGGTTCTATGCCAAGAATTATGTCGTATCCTGTAATGTCTTCTTTCTTTATGGGTATGTATGAATACGATTCAGGTTACATTTTTATGCCGCTAGAAACAGCGCAAAAGTATCTGAATATCGGAAATGCGGTTACGCATATAGATTTATTTTTGAAAAACCCAGAAAAAACGGAAGTAGTTAATGAGGCTTTGATTAGACTTTTACCAGATGGTTTCGTTGTGCGTGACTGGAGAGATTTAAATCGTGGTTTTGTTGGGGCATTACAAGTTGAATCTAATGTTATGTTTTTAATTCTTTTGTTAATTGTCATTGTTGCGGCGTTTAATATTATTTCTAGCTTGGTAATGTTGGTAAAAGATAAATCAAAAGATATAGCAGTTCTTAGAACTTTCGGCGTTTCTAAAAGGTCTATGATGAAAATATTCATTCTTTCTGGTACTAGTATAGGTATAATAGGGGCTTTTTTCGGAACGATTTTCGGTTTACTAATCGCTTTTTATATAGAACCAATAAGACAGTTTTTTCAATGGACAACAGGACGAGACCTTTTCCCAGCTGAATTATATTATTTGTCTGAATTACCGTCAAAAATAGTACCAAGTACCGTAATCGGTATTGCTCTTTTAGCTGTTTTGTTATCTTTTCTGGCAACTTTATACCCAGCTTGGAAAGCCGCAAGCACAGATCCAGTTAAAGTTTTAAGAAATGAATAAAGGACAAATGTGATGCCAAATATTTTAAACTCTTTGTCTAAAGTATCTAATACAGATGTTGTTCTATCTGTGCGCGATATAAAGAAAACTTTTATGGAAGGAGGGCAGCCTTTGCATGTGCTTCGTGGTGGCGGTTTCGATTTGTATAAAGGTCAAATTATAGCTTTGGTAGGGCAGTCGGGTAGCGGAAAATCCACACTGCTACAATGTGTTGGGCTTTTGGATAAACCTACGTCCGGTAGCATTTTATTGGGGGGAATGCCCGTTAATAAAATGGACGACGAAATGCTTACTATAATGAGAAGACGTAAAATCGGTTTCGTATATCAAAGGCATAACTTATTGTCAGATTTTACAGCTTTGGAAAATGTCGTTTTACCAATGCTGGCAAATGGTCTAGAAGAAACAAAAGCAGAATTTCTTGCAATGAAATTACTAAAAGCTACGAACGTTTCTCATAGGGCTTCTCATTTACCTGGTGAAATGTCAGGAGGAGAGCAACAACGTACCGCCGTGGCAAGAGCTTTGGCTAATTCTCCAGAAATACTTCTGGCAGATGAACCAACTGGAAGTTTAGATCCAGATCATGCAAATGCTGTTTTTGATATGCTAGTAAAACAAGTAAGAAAGAATAATATGTCAATGTTATTTGTTACTCATGATATGAATTTGGCTAAACTTGCAGATAGACAAATTACTATAAAAGATGGTATAGTTATTTAAGTAAGTATTTAATATTTGGGAAAGCAGGTGAGAGAAATGAAGAAAAATTCCGTTGAAATGTTAAAAATTAATAGGAAATATAAACTTGTTTGCTTATTTGCTTTTTTAGCTTTGTTTGTGTGCGGCTTCGTGTTAGGTGCGGTTTATGATGATATTTTTGTAAAATTCAGTAATATAAATGAATCTTTACAAGAAAATACCATTGGTTGTAGCATTATTGAAAAGAATTTAGAAGATAAAATATTCCCACCAGAAGAACCTAATTTTGTTGCTCATGCTTATAATTCTTATTTGTATGATGTTTTATCTGAAAACGCATGCCCAGAAAATAAAGAAAAGTATAAAAATTTATCTGTATCAGAGAAAAAATTAGTTGATGTCCTTAAGGGAACAGCAGATATAAAACAATATGAAATAGAAACAATTATTCAAAATTATATAATAAATCAAGCTTTGAAAGATAAAAATAATTTTATAAATGGTTATTTAATGTAGGAGTAAAATATGAAAAAAACGAAGAAAGTAGAAACAAATACTACGTTTAAATGTAGTAAATCACATAAATTCTGGGCAGCGTTTTCATTGTTTGCTATTTTTGTATGTGGTTTTATTTTAGGTGGAATTTATTACGGTAAGAGTAATAAAGATATATCGATAGATCCGCAGAAATGCGATGCTATTGCGCAGGAAATTATAAATATTACTTCTAAAGGGGCAACGGAAGAAGATGTTGATATACTTCGGAAGTTAAATGATACTTATTCAAGCGGTTGTGCAGGACGTTTAGTTATCATTGATAAAAATGAGACTCTTGTGCAAAATTCCAATCAACCCGCAGATATTATCGCTACGTGTAGTCGTATAGAACAATTGTTAAAAACAAGACTCTATCCTGAAGATCAAACGGAAGCGTGGAAACATACATCAAATGCTTATACATATAGTACGCTTGCAGAAAAGGGTTGTGCAGAAAATGCAGATATGTATAAAGCTTTGGCATTGCGTGAAATTGAAATTACGACCGCTTTACAAACAGAAGAAAATATGCAGTTAAGTGAAGTAGAAACGGTAATAGATACATATAAAAAATTAAATATGCAACGTGAAGCGCAGGCTTTTTTAGATAAAGTTGAAAAACTTAGTGAACCAGCAATTGATTTTATATTGAAAATGGAAAAAATAATAAATGAATAAGTATAAAAAAATTATTGTTTTATTTTTTTGTATGTTGGGTTTTCCTGCTTTAGCTGAAGCTAAAGACGTTGTACAAATAAGCCCTGAAGAAGCAGAGGCAAATATAAAAGCTGGTTTATGTGCTGATGGGTCTAAACCAAATAGATTCGGTTGCTGTGAAGGCGAGACTTTTAAAGATATGGGAAATCTTGTTTTTGCTTGCTGTCCAGATGATGGTGGGGAATGTTATCCACCAATAAATTCCGGGAGTTTATTATGATAATAAAAATTCCTAAATCTTGGGTAATTTGTTTTGTTTGCCTTTTATTAGGTTTTTTAATCGGATGGTTCGGGTGTGATTTACATAATACGTCTAAAAATAATTTTAATATAACTTGTCCTAATGGTGATTTTCCAGATAAACATGGTTGCTGCCCAGGTGAAGTGTATACAGATATGGCAGATTTAGGTTTTAATTGTTGCCCAGAAAATGGAGATAACTGTTTCCCACCAATAAAATAAATTAAGGAGCTGATGATGAAAGATTTAAATAAAAAAATTGATAACAAAAAACGTTCGTCGAAAATATGGCTTAAGGGCAGTTTGTTTTTCATCCTTGTAATAATAATCGTTCTTTATTTGATTTGGTTGCTTTATTATAAAACTGATAAGGTTACACCTGTTCAAAATGTGATTAAAGAAAATCTCGTAGAAGAGGTTTTACCTGTTAATCAGATAGAAAATGTTATAGAAGAAAGTCAAACACGTCCTGCGTGCGCCGTTATTGAAGACATTTTGTTAAATAATATTGTTGCAGATAATGTTACAGATTATGAAGTACAGTTTGAATCTGCTAGAATTTATTCTATTTTGGCGGATAAGGGGTGCCCAGAAAATTCACAATTTTTCAAAGGTATGGCACTTAGAAAACAAACGATAGCAGAAGGATTACAGGCTGTATACGATTCTTCAGATAATACTATGAAATCAATAGAGTATTTAATTTCAGATGAAAAAATATGTCAGACAATAGAAAATAGAGTTTTAAAAAATATAAACGTAAAAGCTTTCTTTTATGAAGATTTTTTAAATAATGCGAATACGTACTCTGTTTTATATCAATATGGTTGTAAGTGTAATCGAATGGCTTATTCTAGAGCCGCTGTAAGAGAACTTGCTATAGCAATGGCTTTGCAACCAGCAGAGCATATGAATAAAGATGAGATTATAATGGTTGTTGAAGTTTATAAAAGATTGGGGGTAGCTAATCTGGCTCATTTGGTTCTGCAAAGATTGAAAGCTCGTGGTTACGATATGGGTTTTTTATTAGAGCTTGAGGATATCATCCACGGAATAAGATGATGTTGCTTTACTAATAAAATTAAACGCTTGCGTTTATTGAAATTTATTATATAATCACAAAGCTTTGAATTTGTTGCGGGCATAGTACAAAGGCTAGTATGCAAGCCTTCCAAGCTTGAAATGCGGGTTCGATTCCCGCTGCCCGCACCAAGGATTTTCACCGCAGCGAAGCAAGGGCTGAAAATCCATTGCCCACCGAAGCCTTTGGCGCAGGCGGGCGGAATACGAGATTGGGCGTGCGCCGGAGTTGGAGAGCCGGGGCAGACTGTAAATCTGTTGGCTTAAGCCTGAGGTGGTTCGAATCCACCCACTCCCACCAGAATAAAAAACATCCGCCAAACGGCGGGTGTTTTTTATTCTGTGATGGATGGGTGAGATAAGAACCACTGGTTCGACAATGAGTAGATTTGACAAGCAGCGCGCGGTCAAATCGTCAGGAATGCCCCGCAGCCGGCGTGATAACGCCGTGCGAGGGAATCCAGCAGCCCACCAAAATAAAAACCCCGTCGTCAGGCGGGTGTTTTTTATTTTATATATTATATTTTATAAACGTTTTTTCTGGTATTCGGTGCCCCATTTTTCCATTGCCCGTAATATCGGACGCATTGACTGGCCCAGTTCGGACAGCGAGTATTCAACGTGCGGTG
>CALXMZ010000005.1 GCA_944389645.1 uncultured Alphaproteobacteria bacterium | reverse complement strand
CTTTTGCACCACATTTAACAGAAGAATTGTGGGAAAAATTAGGACATAAAGATATGCTGGTATTTCAACCATGGCCAAAATATGATGCGGCAAAACTGGAAAAGACAACTGTGACAATGGTTGTTTCCGTAAACGGTAAACGTGCGGCAGATTTCCAAGTGCCTGTATCTATTGCAGAAGCAGAATTATTAGAAGTTGCTAAAAACGCTGCCGCTAAAAGATTAGACGGCGCAGAAATCATAAAAACAATAGTTGTGCCAAATAGAATGGTAAACTTTGTTGTTAAGAAATAAAAAACGCCCGAATGGGCGTTTTTTTATTTGTTTATCTGATTGTTTTTACGATATTTTTTTTATTCTGTGAATGCGGCGCTCTATAGCGTCAAATGGGCTTTCTAAGAACGCCTGAGCGCATAAAAACGCCATTTCTATGTCTATATCATCTGCCGCTAGCGCTAAAACGTTCGTATCGTCGTGGAATCTATCGTCGCGTGCTTGTTCCGGTCTTTCACAACGAGAAGCCCGAAGGTGACGATATCTGTTCGCTGCTATTTCCATGCCTGCACCTGTACCACAAATTAAAATCCCTCTTGATTTTGCGTCCTTTTCCATTGATTCTGCTAATTTTTTTGCGATGTCTGGGAAGTCTACCATGGTTTTAGGGTCATCTACCCCCAGGTTAACAACTATGTAACCAGATGCGGTAAGCATTTCTATTAAGTACAATTTAAGCCCTACACCACGATGATCGGACGCTATGTATACTTTAGATATTGTTTTATTCATTTTTTTTATCCTTCCTTTTTGATAGTTTGCATTCTAATCCAGTATTACCTGTTATGTTTAAAGTGAAATACGATAGTGTACCAGTCATCTGAGCGTTACTGAATACATTCGCAATATTTACAGTAGCTGGACCATCTAATGTGCCATGTAAAAATAGATTATTTGCCGTTATTTTACCCGTTACTTTACCTCCACGACCTATAACAACTGTTTCTGCAAAAATGTTACCTATGACTTGACCGTGAATCTGTATCGTGTGATCTGTCTTCATATCACCAGTTAGTATACACCCCGCACCAATTATTGTAGGTGAAGTTTTTTCTTTCGCGTTTGTAAATACTAGCATTTTATCATTCCTTTACAAAATTTGATGGATCAAAAGGTACACCTTTATACCTTATTTCGTAATGTAAATGTGGTCCCGTTGACCTGCCTGTTGAACCACCAAGACCAACAACTGTACCAGGACGAACCCAATCACCGCGAGTTACCATTATCTGTGATAAGTGCGCATATAAAGTCGTAAAACCTAAACCATGATCAATCTCTACAGTTGTTCCATACCCTACTCTTTCACCTGCAGAAATGACGCGCCCCGGTGCAACTGCCATTAATTCAGTCCCGATTTTACCCGCAAAATCTATACCACGATGGCGTTTCTGTTCGCCGGTAAAAGGATCGCTACGCATACCATAATTTGATGTTATTCTTGCATTTGCCACTGGTGCTCCTATTGGTAGTATCGAATTTAGTTTTGATAAACCATGCCATAACTCTAAATCTTCTGCTAATTGCTGGTATTTTGGGTCTAGCTCTTTGTCTATATCAAGAGGATTAAAAACTGAACCAACAAAAGGATTGGCATATTTATTAGCATTTTTAATAAGTTTCTGCTGGGTTAAACCCAATGAAGCAATTGTGGTATTTATAGTTTTTAACTCTGATTTTAATTCGTCGGTATTTTCTGAGGTTAGCTTTGTTACTAATGCAATTATCTGATTGTCTGCATTACTAATTTTCTGCATATTTTCTAAAAGGTTTGCATTTTGTTTCTTTAATTCATCGTTTTCTGCACGTGTTAACTCAAATTCTGCCGATAATTCTGAAAGTTTTGTGTATTCTGCCGTGTATTCATCGTTTGTGAACATTTCCGTTACACGGGTCCTTAAAAATTCTAGTTCGCCCCATGTCTTTATGCGACTATTCATAAGTTCTTCTTTATCTTTATCAGATAATTTTTCTTGCGCATTTAATAATTTGTCGTCTATTACGTTCAAATTCTTTGTTAAATCATTATACTTTTTTAAATATATCTGTAAATCTGTCATCTGTCGAGTATAAACGGATTTTACGTCCTCTAATTGTTGAGTCCTTTTCTGTAATAATGGTCTGTGGTAAACGAATACGTATGTTGACCATGTTGCCCATATAATAAGACCGACTTTACCGCAGAATTTAGTGAACCGCCAGAAACTACTTTGTTTGAATGTATAAACGTTACCACGCGGTGTATCCATAACCGTAAACTCTCGCGGAGGAAACATTTTACATATTAATTTCCATATGGCACGAAATGGCCAAGTAATTAAAGCCCAAAGAGATGTAAAATACCTTGTTATAAAATTTATCATATCTTGTTTAGTCTAGCTAATGCTTTTTCAATAGTCAAGCCGTCACGTAAAACGGGAGAGTAATTCATCGGGAATCCAGAATATAACGTAGTACCACCATGTGAACCAAGTCTACATTTTATAAGAACTCTTTCCGCTGTGTTTTTTGAACCGAATAAAGGTAGTATTGTTACGTCACCGCATTTACTATTTATTTCTGATATCACTTCGGATAATACTTTGGTATCTATTATTGTGCAGAAATAACCGTGAGGTTTAACGCGAGCAATACATTTTCTTACCCATACGGTTAAATCTACGTTGTGATGGGCATCGTGTTTTGCAGGTGTTCCCTTAAAATATGGTGGATTACTTACAACAAGGTCGTATGTTTTTTCTGTCCTCCACGTTAGTATGTCTGCTTTTATTAAATCTAATTTAATTTTGTTTAATTTTGCGTTTTTTTCGCATTCAGTTAACATTTCTGATGATTTATCTATCCCAGTAGTTGATATGTTAGGGTTATAATAGTTTAAACAAAGGCTTATGCCGCCCGTTCCTATACCAACGTCTAAAGCAGTTTTTATTTTGTCTGTAGGACAGAAAGATGCAAGCCATACAGCGTCAGATGTGGGATTATACCTGCCGCGCATAATTTGAACTTTCCCACCAAGTAAAGTAAAAATTTCTTGTTTTTCAACCATAGCTATATAATAATTCAACAAAATCAAAAGGCAAGTTTATGTTTGATGAAACGATTATCGTTCAAACCGCAGTAAGTGCATTTAATAATGCGGCATTGGCCGCCCCCGCGTTTTTGTGGACTGCTATTTTGACAATGCCTTTGTTTATTATTGTATACTTTTGCGGTAACGTTTTTTTAGAAAAAATTGGCTTGAATACAAAGAATTTATCACAAAATATCGCTTTGTTAACTGTTGGTTTAACTTTTTTTTGGTTCATTTTATTTGGTGGAAGTTATAATGTTCTACGAGACGAAATGACTCTTTTACCTTTTGTTGTTGCCTTGATTTATTTATTAACTTCTTTATTTATTGGGTCATATGTGAAGCAAATAGCAGTTCATAAGTGGCAAGATAAAATAAAGTATTACAAATTAAAATTATATTCTTTGATAGTTTTTTTATTGTTGCTTGTCGTTTTGTCTGACTTACACGCTTGGTGGGGGCCTTTATTGCAATTAGGGGCAGTTGCTACTGGTTTTTTATTAGGTTTTTTCTTAAAACGTAATGTAAAACCTGTATCTGAAAGTTTAATTATTATGTTAGTAACAATAATTGCTATTCTTATGCAACCTGAATTTTTCAGGTTCGGTCAGCTGGGTAGTCTGACGATTTTCCATTTGCTTTTCTTATTGGTTACAGGAATTTCTATAATTGCAACTATTGCATTACGTAGCTGTAAAACAAAGTCTTTTATAAAGCACGGGTTATATATAAAATTGAAATGGTTGCTTCGTTTTGTTTATATGTTTTGCGTTGTTTTGTTTGTGCTTACGGAATCTGTACCGGTATTTTTGGTAAGTTTATCTGTATTTTTTATCTCTTTCGTCTTATCTATATGGCATGCAGATAAATTAGCAGAGTTCTTAAGTGAAAAAATGTTTGCGGTAACTTTGGTCTTGTTCGGAGTTTTAACTATTATGCCGGCTATATCTGCGCTGGGGATTATATATTGGGTAAATTTGCCATGTATAGATTTTTCAAAGCAAATAAAGTTTTTGTTATAATTCGTTATATTTCTTTAATAACAATTTATGGCTTAATAAGATATCATTCTAGGCGATATTTAATAAATTAAGATAGGTTTAAAATATGATTATACATCCAACAGCCATAATTCATGATGGAGCAGTTATCGGTTCAGATTGTAAAATAGGTCCTTTTTGTATTGTGGGACCGAATGTAGTTTTAGGTGAACGCGTAGAATTGGTCTCTAACGTAATTATTGATGGAAAGACTTCAATTGGAGACGACTCGATTGTATACCCTTTTGCTGTTTTAGGGGTTATGAGTCAGGATTTAAAATGGCAAGATGAGTCCACAATGACTGGTTTGCGAATAGGTAAACGTTGTAAAATAAGAGAGTATGTAACAATTCATTCTGGTACACCAGCGTCTGATGGGACAGTTATAGGTGATGATTGTCAGATAATGGTAAATGCTCACGTTGGCCATGATTGTAAAATCGGTAACAGCGTTGTTATGTCCAACCTTGTTCAAGTGGCTGGGCACGTAGAAGTAGAAGATTTTGCAATATTATCTGGTGGAGTAATGGTTTTGCAGTTTGCTCGTATTGGGCGTAATGCGTTTATTGGGGGTATGTCTGGTGTGGGTAATGACGTTTTGCCTTATGCAATTTATGATGGATCACCACGTGCGGTATACCGCACTATAAATCGTGTCGGTTTGATGAGACACGGTTTCACAAACGAGGATATGCATGCGATTCATACTGTCTATGCTGCTGTCTTTCGTGGTACAGAAGGTACTGCAGCGGAACGTTTAGCTAAAGTTCGTAAAGAAGTAAAAAATAATAAATATGCGATGGACGCAATAGATTTTATAGAAAATAGATCTAAACGCGGAATTGGTACGTCTAAAAATGCAGAATAAAAAAATTAAAATTTTTATAATTGCCGGTGAAGTTTCTGGTGATGTTCTTGGTGCTAGTATTATGCAGGAAATGCCGGATGCGAATTTCGTTGGTATCGGTGGAGAAAATATGACTGCTGCCGGTTTAAAGTCATTGTTTCCTATGGCTGATTTATCTGTTATGGGGATAATAGAAGTTTTATTGCATTCTAAAACGTTATTGAATAGAGTAAAACAGACGGTAGAATTTATAATTAATGAAAAACCAGATATAATACTTACTATTGATTCACCTGGTTTTGCTAAATCTATCATAAAAAAATTAAAAAATTCTTCTGATGGTAAAAAACTGATAAATAATGGGATGAAATTTTATCATGTCGTTGCTCCGCAGGTCTGGGCATGGCGGGAAGGAAGAGCAAAAAAGTATGCAACTTTATTTGATAAATTATACGCTTTTTTTGACTTTGAAGTTCCTTATTTCACAAAATACGGTTTGGATACAGTTGCTGTCGGGCACCCTATTGCTGATAGTTTATTAAGGGAAAACAAAAAAACAAAAAAAGACGTAGAAAATAAAGAAAAAATTATAACGTTAGTTCCCGGTAGTAGAATGACTGAAGTAAAGCGTTTATTACCCATTTTTCGCGAAGTTATAGATATGCTGGTTGCTAACGGTTATGAGGAATACAAGTTTTATATACCAACAGTTGAAACAACAGATGAGTATGTGCGTAAATGTATTGAAAATTGGTCGGTAAAACCAAAGCTTGTATCCGCTTCGGAAAGATATATGATTTATTCAGAAACGTATATAGCCATTGTTGCAAGTGGTACTGTTTCTGCTGAATTAGCAATGCTACATGTGCCAACAATAGTTGTTTATAAAATGAACCCTATAACTATGTGGGTGGGTCGTCAAATAGTAAAAGTTAAGTGGGTATCTTTATTAAATATTTTATTAAATCAAAGCATCTTTCCGGAATTTCTGGGCAAGGCTGCTAATCCAGAAAATATAATATCGGCAGTTCAGAAGTTTACTATACCTTCTATACGGAAGAAATTAATTGATGAAATGAAAAAAGCCGATGATTTATGGGTTAGAGAAAATATTAAAGCTAGTAAATTAATCGCAGAAGACATTAAAAAGTCAATTAATTTGTAAAGATTATTTTTTATAATTTTAAACCGTCAGGCAGATTTTCTAAAATTTGCGTTTTATTTTCTGTTGCTGCTTCTTTGCTAACTTTGCATTTCTTTGTTGCTACATCATATTCTGAGTTTAAAGGGCATACTTGATTTTCATTCGTAATAGTTTGAGTACACCATTTATCCGTGGTCAAATCACCAACTGTTGAATCCCAAGTATTATTTTCATCTGTACAGTTAGCATCATTTGTATCTTCTTCCTGAACTGGTATTACAGGAACGCATTTAGGACTCATGCCTCCTTTGCTTCGTCTACCACCATTTTCCCAACACAAGCATGCACCCCATGATTGTGTATCAACATCAAGGTCGTAATCACGTGGACACATGTTTTCACCATCCTTAATACCATATAATTTCGTTAAATCTGGGTATGGTGAGCTACCATTATTACCGTATTCAAAAGAACTGCTAAATTTAGACAGACATAAATTGTCTTCTTTATATAAATTTGTATTTATAAATTGATATTCTATAAATCTTCCCTGTAAATTTACACATTGTGTTGAAAGAGTATCTATGATTTGATTATATATCTCTGTTGCAACGCCTGTTGAACGAGGAACGTGGTGTTCGATTTCGGTTACTTCTACTTCGTTTTCGCCTACGGTTATGTTTATAGCATTTTTATTTAAAGTACCGTATATTTTATATTTTTTTTCAGTCGCATCTGGTTCCCCGTTTGGTAAATAATAAATACTTTCTTTATCTGATTGACCTTTTAAGGCATTTACTATTAAGTCAAAACCACCAAAAGCTTCTTCTAAAATTTCTTCTGAATTACAAGAAGATATGCTTGTTAATTGCTTTGCACATTCTGATACTGGGGTTTCAGATTTTTTTACTCCATTTTCGTATTCATATAAAGTAAACCAACTTAGTGCGTCACCGGTTCTGAATGTGCCGCTATATGGATAATAAAAATTTTCATAACTTTTCCCACCAAATTTGTCAAAACATTGTTTTACCACTGCTCGACAAGCTGTTACAATATCTGTATTTTTTAAGTTATTTATATAATCTGTAACTATATCACCAGATTGATCGTAAAACATCATATTACAAGAGTTAATATAATCAGAACATAGCTCATTTGATAAAGTAATTTTATCTGGTTGAAGAATTATTGCTCCACTACCTGTTAATTCTTTCATGGCAGCAGTAAGAGAGGCTTCCGTATTAACGTAACAAGATGATACAAAGTCAAAACACCCTTGTTTTATTTCTTGAACTTTTGATTGTTGAGCATAGTAAATTTCTAGCAAAGCTTTGTCTAAGTATTCTTCCCATACAATATCTGCCTGTTCGGTACATTTATCAAGGGCGGGTTCTGCAAATTTTTTAACTTTTTTCTCAAAGTTCTGTACGAAATTTCTGTTAGATGAAATTTTAGATAGTTTCTGATCGGCTGCATCAACACCATCGGCAAACGTCAGTTGATTTCCAAGTTCATAGAACTTTTCTACTCCGGCTATTGGAGCTCCTGTTGATACGTCTATGAACTCACCGTTATCCAGACATTTTTTATAGTTTGAACCACAAACTTCTTCACTAAGTATGGCGGTTTCTACATTGTTTAAACAAGTTGCGATATCATCTGAATTATGTTTCTGCCTGTTTTCTACGCGTGCTAAGTCTAAAAGTGCACTATTTTCTCTGACGCTAGATTTCATTTCTTTCTGTAACTTTTGTATGGCACTATCAACTGCGTTACAATCTTGCTCTATCGCCATTAAATATGCTGTTACAGCCCTCTGTAATTGAGCGTCACTACAGTCAGATTTAACTGCTTCCCTACATTGTGGGTATACAGCACTATATAAATTTTGACCATTATAAGTGGCGATTAATTGTCCGGAATCCGTTACGCCAAACATATTAGTTGTATCAAACGATAAATTTATACTATTTAAATCAGAATATTTGCCGCTAACAGACGAGTCTTCTCCGCGGATGGAATTCATAATGGCTTGTAATAATGCTTTTGAGGCGGATGTATCAGAAGTTAATGCGTTTTCACCCTCTGATGCGGTTTTCATTGCAGTTGCCTGTGCTGCTGTCATACCAACTACATCAAGGTTTTCTGTAAAAACTGTTAATTGATTACCTGCGTCTTGCAGAACATTTCTTATTTCTTCTAATTCAAAAACTCTGTTACTACAAGAGCAACGACGATAATCATCATTTTTTAATTGGCAGAATTGATCCATGCAAGTAAAATATGCTGTTTTACATTGTTCATATTCTGCTCCCGTTACTGTTTCTGATATCAAAGAAGAACTCGTAGCAGCACGAGAGTTAACGGAAGTCTGTAATGGTTTTGACGTTTCTGAGTTTGCATTTCTTGTGTTTACTGCGGTTCGTGGAATCGTCGTTTGTCGCGAATTTGTCGCACTTCTACTAGAGTTAGAACTTTTTTGAGATGCTGGTCGTTGTATTACGTTAGTCTGAGATGTAGCTTTCCGTGAAGAAGTACTGTTTATATCATTAACAGTACGAGACGTTGTCGCCGTTCTAGAAGTTAAATTAGAGTTATTTCTATTTGAAGTTTGTTGCGGATTATTCTGCCTATTTGTTGCGTTTTCATCGCGAACTGCTGCGTTGGTAAAACCAATGCCAGCAATAAGGAAACAAATAAAAGCTAGAATTTTCTTCATCTCTGAAAAAGATTTTAGCAAAATAAAGATTTTTAGAGCAAGTAAAAATATCGAGAAATTTTATTTTTATTATTTAATTATTTCTACGGTTTTAAAAAATTTTTTTATTTTTTATTTTTCTTGTTGCAAAAGTGTATAAGTTGAGTTATTATGCTGAAAGTTTTGTGGGCATATGGCGGAATTGGTAGACGCGCTAGTTTCAGGTACTAGTGGTAGCAATACCTTGGAAGTTCAAATCTTCTTATGCCCACCATAAGTGTGGGGTTGTAGCTCAGCTGATAGAGCGCTACGTTCGCATCGTAGAGGTCGTGGGTTTGAGTCCCATCAGCTCCACCAAATTGTTAAGGTTGCAGGGGATATGGCGGAATGGTAGACGCTGAGGACT
>CALXMZ010000004.1 GCA_944389645.1 uncultured Alphaproteobacteria bacterium | reverse complement strand
AACCATTAATAACCAAAGATTTATTTAATCGCTGTAATAAAATCAGCATAAAACGGCACGGCCAAACCCAGGCCAAGGCCAAAAAGAAATTCTTGTTATCTGGCATAGTTCGTTGTGCCCATTGTGGTAATTTGTTCAGCCCGTATTTATCCAAAGGCAAATACCCGTTTTTACAGCCACCAACCAATAAACCATGTGTTCATCATAATATCTCTGTCCGATTGGTGATGGATATTTTATATGACATATTCAAATCTTTACACCTGGGTGATGAATTGCCGGATGTAATCAGATTAATTAACGATAAAAAACAGATGGAACTGTCCAATCGGGATAAAATATTGTTGGAATTAAATGAAAAGGAATTAAAAATAACGGACAAGAAAAATAGATTATTGGATCTGTATCTGTCCCGCGGAATAGAAGAAGATGAATACAAACGGGTAACGGCTGAACTTGATGATGAACTGACCACTATTACCACCAGGCGATTGAATTTGGATAGCACTATCAGCACATTTTATGATAATTTGGCCAGGATGATAAAAATCGCAGATTCCTGCTCTTTTTTAATAAAAAGGTCGAGGTTTTCTCAAAAACGGCAACTAATAAAACTGTTGACCTCGAACTGTTTAATTGACGGCAATAACATAGTAATAACAATGAAAAAACCCTTTGCTCAAATGATTGAAACAAAGGGTCGTCTATCTTGGCTCGGGCAACTGGACTCGAACCAGTGACATACGGATTAACAGTCCGTTGTTCTACCGACTGAACTATGCCCGAATAACGTGCCAAATGTTATAATACTTTTTTTCTCTTTTCAAGTCTTTTTTTTAATTATTGATACTTTACCTTTTTAGTGTTATATTCTTCTCGTCCAATAATATACAAATAAGGAAGTAATCATGTTATTAAAAGGAAAAAAGATTCTTATTACTGGTGTGGCTAATGACTGGTCTATGGCTTGGGCTATCGCTAAACGTGCTCACGAAGAGGGAGCAGAAATTGCTATGCCCTATGCGATGCCTAACCTTGAAAAACGTGTTCGCCCTTTGGCAGAATCTATCAACGCTAAATTCGTACAGGAATGCAATGTGCAAAATGACGAACAGATGGATGATTTGTTCGGTAAAATCGAAAAAGAATGGGGGCATCTAGACGGTATGTTGCATGCTATAGCTTTTTCCGATAAAAATGAATTGACCGGCAGATATGCTGATACAACACGCGCTAACTTTAAAAGTACTATGGATATATCCGTATATTCATTGGTAGATTTAACTCGTCGTGCTTCTAAATTGATGACAGACGGTGGTAGTATCGTTGCATTAACTTACTATGGTGGCGAAAAGTCTGTCCCTAACTACAATGTTATGGGCGTCGCAAAATCCGCTTTGGACAGTAGTGTTCGTTATCTGGCTTCTGACCTTGGTAAAGATAAAATCCGCGTTAATGCAATTAGTGCAGGCCCTATTATGACATTGGCTTCTTCCGGCGTCGGGGGATTTAAAGCAATGTTACGTTTAAATGCAGAAACAACACCTTTGCGACGTAATATGACTTTGGAAGATGTTTCAGGTGCTGCTTTATATTTGTTTAGTGATTTGTCTAGTGCCGTAACCGGTGAAGTCCATCACGTTGATTGCGGTTATTCAACAACAGGTATGATGCCAAATGAAATGAAAGATATTTTGTTAAAAGGGCTTGATTCTTAACGTATACGTTAGATTAAAAAAAACCGCTTTTAAAGCGGTTTTTTTATATGATTATATTCTTATAAAAAATAATTGATTTTTCCTAAGAATACAATCATAATTAGAATATAATCTTATTTAAAATGGGTTGCAAAGGGAGGTGGATATGTTAACTAATAAGATGTTCTGGATGGCGATAGATAATCTGGCGGCTGCGAATAAAATTTCTTGTTCTCGGATGGCTCAGATTAGCGGAATGGATATAACGGCATTAAATAAAAGTAAACGCTGTAGTCCGGATGGGAAAGATCATTGGATGTCTGTGGGTAGTCTGGTTAAAATTATGAATGCTACTAATACAACTTGGGTTGAATTTGCAAGTTATTTTCCAAAAGAATATCAGAATTAAAAACTTTTATATATTTCCATTGTATTAAAAACTAAGATTTTCTATAATCGGGATATGAGTAATACACCCGATTTATTTATATTAGCAGAACATGCGGAATTGCTAAAAAAACTGTCTGAATGGGATATTGCATACCATCAAAACGATGCGCCTGTTGTTGATGATGCAACTTATGATGCAGCGAAAAAACGCGCTTTGGAGATAGAGGCGAAATATCCATCGTTAGCAAAGAATGGGGCTTCTACGTATGTTGGAGCAGCAGTTTCAAACAAGTTTAAAACTTTTCAGCATAGTGTGTCGATGCTGTCAATATCAGATGTTTTTGATGAAGTAGAGGTTGCTGACTGGTTTAATAAACTTGCAGACAAAGATGTATTTATAGAATTAAAAGTAGACGGTGTTTCATATTCTGCGCGGTATGAGAATGGGGTTTTAGTCCGTGGGTTGACTCGTGGCAGTGGTGTTGCTGGCGAGGATATAACAGAAAACTTAAAAACGATTCCTGATATACCGAAACAATTATCTGGCGATTTCCCAGATGTTATAGAAGTTCGTGGCGAAGTATATATGCTACGGGATGATTTTTTAAAATTAAATGAGATTGCGGCAGAAAAAGGCGATAAAATTTTTGCTAACCCAAGAAATGCGGCAGCCGGTTCTTTACGTCAATTAAATCCGAAAATAACTGCATCCAGAAGATTGTCTGCATTTGGTTATACTTATGGCGAGTTATCAAGGCGCACATGGCAAACACAGTCAGAGTATTTTGATAAGTTAGAATCTTGGGGGTTTAAGACCACTCGTCAATGGGCGCATCATGCGAACAATATGGCAGACATTCAAGCGGTGTATAACGAGATAATGTTGCAACGCGCAGACATTCCATTTGATATAGATGGCTTGGTCATAAAGGTAAATAATGTAGATTTGCAGGAAAAAATGGGGTGCCGTGCTAATAGCCCGCGTTGGGAGGTTGCATATAAATTCCCAGCGGCGCGTGCGATAACCACTTTGCGTGATATAACTGTTCAGGTCGGGCGAACAGGCGTTTTAACACCTGTTGCAGAGTTAGAGCCTATAAATATAGGTGGTGTTTTGGTATCTCGGGCGACTTTGCATAATGCCGATGAAATTAAAAGATTGAACATTCATGTTGGTGATAAAGTGACTGTTCAACGAGCTGGTGATGTTATTCCGCAGATTGTTGGTGTTGCTGAAAACGCGCCAGACGCAGAACCTTTTGCTTTTCCTGACAAATGTCCAGTATGCGGTGGCGCAGTTGTTCAAGAATCAGGGCAGGTTGCGCGTCGTTGTATAAATACTTTGGGGTGCCCCGCACAGAGAATTGGCGAACTAGAACATTTTGTTTCGCGCAAAGGGTTTGATATAGACGGGCTTGGAACTAAACAATTAGAGTTATTTATTTCTAAGGGTTGGATAACGAACGCAGCGGATATTTTTACTTTAATATCTTTACATGGCGACGAAATAAAAAGATTAGAAGGTTTTGGTGATAAATCAGTATCTAATTTAAATACGTCGATAGAGAAGGCACGAGATATAGAGTTGCATCGATTCTTATTTGCAGTTGGTATACCAGAAGTTGGGGAAGTGACCGCAAAGATTTTGGCGCGTGCGTTCGGTGATTTGGATTCCGTACGCAGTGCACCATCTTGGAAATTAAAACAGATTGATGGTATCGGCGATGTAATGGCAGACGAGATTAAATCGTTCTTTACTGATGAGCATAATAATAAAGTTTTAGATGTGTTACTTATGCAGGTTAGGGTAAAGTCTGCCGTGCCTATTGTAGAAGTTGCGGATAGTCCTGTTGCGGGAAAGAAGATAGTATTAACAGGGACGCTTGCAAATTATACGCGTGATGAAGCGAAAGAAATTTTAGAACGCATGGGGGCAAAAGTTCAAGGGAGCGTATCCGCAAAAACAGATATTGTTTTAGCGGGTGCAGATGCTGGATCTAAATTGACAAAAGCAAATGAACTTGGAATACAAATTTGGTCCGAACAAGATTTTGAGAATTTATTAAATTAAAAACAATTATATAAGAAGAAAAACGCCCGAAAGGACGTTTTTTATTTTATACTGAACTTATAAGATGCGCCTATATATATTTCTGTTGCATCAATTTCGGTTGTTGCATAGGTACCATTTTCATTTTTACTTTCAATATCGCCATAATTCTGATATTTTACACCAACGTTCAAATCAATTCTTTCATTTAAAGCAAAATTTATACCTAACATTGCAGCCCAACTCATATCTGCTGTTGCATCAGACATGTTTAATCCTGCACCATTTACGTTGCTCCATAAACCTGCTATACCGATACCGATACCTGCATAAGGTTCAACAGCACCGCCAAATTGTTGGTATATATAGACGTTTAACATATTAGCCCAAATATTGAAATTGAAATCGGTATCGTATTTACGTTCTTTACCATTCGTATAAAGTGTTTCAAATTCTACTTTTACATGATTAGTTAATCTATTGCCAAAAGTTAAACCGATACCTATACCATCATCCTTTAAAGTAGTATTATTTCCGTTAATCGTTTCATAACCAAATGATATATGCTTATTTTGATGTAACCTAAAACCAAGATAAGTGTCATATCGTTGTGATGTTGAATAATCGTATTCATCGTACCATTCATTTGCTAAGGCAGGTATTGAAATTAAATATAAACAAGCAAAGTTTAATAAAAGTTTCATATTCTCTTCCTTTTTCTGACAATGAGGATTATAGTTATAAAAAGTAGAAAAAAGCAAGACGTTTATGATATAATTCCAAGTAAGTAAGAGGTTATAAGTGGTTAATATGAATAGAAATGTTAACGCTAAAAAAGTAAAAGCTTCATATTCATGGAAAAAACAGATTTTAATTTTAATGGTAAATCTGTTTATGTTGGGGTTAGTAAGTGTTGCGATTTATGTTGTAATTGTTTTTTTACAAATGCCTTCTTTAGATTCTATGTTACACGAGACGCGTCCTGCTGCGGTCATTTTTTTGGATAAAGATGGTAATGAGTTAAGATCTTCGAATAGGATTATGGGTACGCCTGTATCTGTTGAAACGTTGCCACCGTATGTATGGCAAGCGATAATCGCGATTGAGGATAAAAGATTTTTTGAACATGGACCGATAGACATTCGTGGTATAACAAGAGCTGTTTTTTCAAATTTAATTCATGGTCGTTTTGCTGCAGGAGGTTCTTCCATTACGCAGCAGACTGCGAAAAACGTCTTTTTGTCTCGAGAAAAAAAGATTTCTCGTAAGGTACAAGAATTAATTTTATCATATTGGTTAGAAAATAGATTTAATAAAAATCAGATTTTAGATTTATATATGAATAGAGTCTCATTAGTAGGTGGTATGCGCGGAATTGATGCGGCTGCAAGGACAATGTTTCAGACATCCGCGAATGATTTAAGCATTGCTCAGGCTGCACAGATTGCTGCAATGTTAAAGGCACCGACGACGTATAGCCCTTTAAGAAACCCAGAAAAAAATATAAAAAGAGCTAGGGTGATTTTACAAGAAATGGTTCGTCAGGGATACATCTCTTTAAATCAAGCTCGTATTGCAGCGAAAGAGTTGGCTCCTGCAATGCCGACAAAAAATACTAATATTTATCGTTATTGGACAGATTTTGTTCTGGACGAAGTTCATTCTAGAATAGGAAGTTTTGATTCTGATATGTTAGTATACACCACGCTTGATACGGATTTACAAGAACGAATTACCGATATTCTACCAGAAAAGGTTGGGGTGTATCAGGGGGCGGTTGTTGCCATGAATGTTGATGGGGCAGTTCGTGCAATGGTCGGTGGAACGGATTATCAAGAAAGTCAATTTAATCGTGCTTTAGCTATGCGGCAACCAGGTAGTTCTTTTAAACCAGTTGTATATTTAGTTGCTTTAGAAAATGGTTTAACGCCTGAATCTTATGTAAATGATTCTCCTTTTGCTATCGGTGATTATAACCCAAAAAATTATAATGAACGCTATTATGGGGATATAACTTTAGCAACGGCATTTGCAAAAAGTGTAAATTCTGTTCCGCTGAAACTAACAGAAAGTTATGGTATAGATACTGTTTTAAATATGGCTGGTAGGTTGGGGGTTGGTAATAAACTACGTCGAGAATATTCTACTGTACTTGGGGCTTCAGAGATGTCTTTGTTAGATTTGACGACGATTTATGCTGTTATCTGGAACGATGGGCAATCGGTACGTCCTTATTCCATTACAAAAATAACGGATTCAAAGGGTAATATTTTATATGAACGGAATCCGTCTGAACCTATAAAGGTATTAACAGATCAAACGATTGAGTACATGAAACAACTATTAAATAATGTCGTTCAGATTGGAGGTACCGGTCATAGAGCTATGGTCCCCGGTATTCTAGGTGGTAAAACCGGGACAAGTAATAATAATAGAGACGCTTGGTTTGTCGGTGCAATTAAAGATATAGTAATTGGCGTTTGGATGGGGAACGACGATTTTACGCCGATGTCGTCAAAAATAACAGGTGGAACGATTCCTGCAGAAATATTTCATGATATAGTAAAATAATAATTAAATTTTGTTCTGCTAATTAAGCCAGATGATAAAATTATATTTTTATATAATAGTTATAAGTAATTTATTATTTTTATTATTTATAATTTTATGTTATACTTTAATATATGAAAATTAAACATATCTTTTTTATATTATTATCATTGGGATTCAGTCTCAGTGACGCGGAAGCTAATTGGCAATATCCTGGTACATATTTAGGTGATGGTTGGTATGAAGATGATGGGTCTAGGTTTGTACTTTCTTTCCGTGGTGGTGCATCAATAGTAAATGCAGGTATAAAAAACAATATAGGTTCACTTACCAGTGAATATTATATGGATCCGTCAAATGGTGTTGTGGTTTCTGCGGAATATTATGATTATTGTTCGGATATGGGGGGGTGTGAAAATTATGTTTTTGCTGGGGTGGGGGAATTAGCAGAATTACCCGCTAGCAAAGATTTATCTTCTTTTTCTTTTGCCGCTGGTGCTAGTATTGGTTGGACTATACCGAATAAACCACAATGGCGTATGGAACTGGGGTGGGATCATATAACAGAAAATGAATATAATTCTTCCCCGTTATATGAAGGAGATATGAATTTATCTGGTGGCGATGTTTCCGGTGCGGTTGTTCATGTTCAGAGTGGTAGTGTACAGTCTAGCGTAACTACTGACGTAATAAGTGTTATGGCATTTTATGATTTTTTTGACGGTTTAGAAAAACCTTTGAAAAAGGTTGTTCCATATGTTGGTTTTGGTATAGGGTATGCGGATTCAAAAACTGTATTTAATTTATCTGATTTATATGGTGATTTATCTTCTTCGGTAGATTTACAAAATTTTGGGGAATTAGATGAATATGGTATATTGCAGTTTTATAGATCAGAAACTAGTTCGTCGAATGTGGCCGGCGTTGCAGCATTAGGGATTTCATACGGCATATCTGATGGTTTGTTTTTGGATTTGGGGGCAAGAGTTACTTACGTTCCAAAAATAAAATGGGCGCTGACTAATAAAGATGATACTCGTCAGCGGGATTGGTTTAGTGCAGAAAATGTAATTTATGCGAACTTTATGCTTGGGTTAAGGTTCGAATTTTAGTGAACGTTTTTAAATTTTTGCACTGTATTTTCCGCGATTAATCGGTCTGTAAGAAAGAGCTTCCGTTATATCTTGAATTTCGATATTGTCTGCACCTCTTAAATCTGCGATTGTTCTTGCTAGTCGTTTTATTCTATTATAACCGCGTGCGGATAAACCCATTTTTTCTGCGGCATCATTTAAAAAGGTCGTAAGTTTTTCGGATAGTTTAGCAAACTTTTCTAATTCTGGACCGTCTAATTGAGCATTTTGTTTACCTTGTCTTTTTATCTGTCTTTCATGTGCTGCGATGACGCGTTCTCGTATTTGAGAACTGGTTTCACATTTTTCCTGTTTATCATCAGTCATTTCCCAAGGTTTTACAGGGTCTACGTCAACGTGTAGGTCAATTCTGTCAAGTAATGGGCCTGAAATTTTATTCTGGTAAGCTTCTGCACATCTGGGGGCTTTTGTACAAGATAAGGCTGCGTTTCCAAGATGCCCGCATGGACACGGGTTCATTGCCGCAATTAATTGAAAGCGTGCGGGGTATGTGGCGGTACGTTTAGCGCGAGAAATCATTATTTTACCGGCTTCCATAGGTTGTCTTAGAATTTCAAGTGTTGCGCGATTAAATTCTGGTAATTCATCTAAGAATAATACTCCGTTATTAGCCAATGAAATTTCACCTGGTTTAGCATCTGCTCCGCCTCCTGCTAGAGAAACTGCACTTGATGTATGGTGTACGCTACGAAACGGTCGTTTTGATATAAGAGATTGATCTTTTAATTGACCCGCAATAGAATAGATTATGGAAGTTTCCAAAATTTCATGTGCGGTCATTTCAGGTAATATAGTTGGTAGTCTTGAAGCTAACATTGTTTTACCGGAACCAGGAGGACCGATCATCAACATTGCATGTCCTCCAGCAGCTGCAATTTCTAATGCTCGTTTTACTGCGGTTTGCCCGTGTACGTCGGACATGTCAATGTGTTGTTTTTCTATATCCATTGTATTTGCTAAAGGAGGAACGGGTAAAATTTGAGTTCCTTTAAAATGATTTATTAAATCTAATACGTGAAATGGGGCAAGAATATTTGTATGTCCGGCCCAGCGTGCTTCGCTACCTTGGCTTCCTGGGCATATAATGCCAAGTTGATTTTTATTTGCCCATACGCTTGCTGCCAATATGCCATTAGTTTTTAATATTGCTCCGTTTAAACCGACTTCACCTATAATAATATATTTAGATAATTTATCTTCTGGGATAATTCCGATTGCCGATAAAATTCCACATAATATCGGTAAGTCAAAGTGGGAACCAGTTTTTTCAAGATCTGCAGGAGAAAGATTTACCGTTAACCTTTTCGGTGGTAAAGATAAATTTAAAGCCGAAAGTACGTTACGTATACGTTCTGCAGATTCTTTAACAGTTCTGTCTGCTAAACCTATTATGTTAAATTCTGGTTTTGCTAGACCGGCAGACAGCTGTACTTGGACTTCTATTTTTGTTGCATCCATTCCATTAAATATGATTGAATTCAGAGAGATCATATTTGTCATATTATAACTTGCGCTGATGTAATTCAAGTTATAAAATAATTCGGACAAAAGGAATAATACTATGCCAGCAAAGAAAAGAAATGTTGTGAAAGATTGGGTTAATACCATTTTTTATGGTGCATTAATTGCGATTGCTTTTAGAAGTTTTTTGTTAGAACCATTTAATATACCGTCTGGTTCTATGATACCTACGTTGTTGGTAGGAGATCACATATTTGTAGAAAAATGGTCTTATGGATATTCAAGATATTCTTTTCCTTTTGGTTCTTGGAAGCTTTGGAACGGTCGTTTTTTTGCCTCTGAACCAGAGATTGGTGACGTTATAGTTTTTAGGAATCCGATAAATGAAACGCAAGATTATGTAAAAAGGCTGATAGGTAAACCTGGTGACAAGATACAGATGATAAATGGAAGATTAAATATAAACGGTGTAGAGGTACCAAGGGAAAACCCAAGGCCGTATATAGTAGCGACTTTACCGAAATCCCAAAGGAAAGTAGGGTATTATATGGGTGATATGGTAATAAAAGGTAATAAAATATGGGTTAATAACGAGCCGGCTACGTTTGGTTACACAATTGAATATAAATCAGATAAATTTTGTAGAAACTATGATTTTGCGTGCGGGGTATTTAAAGCGACAGAATATACTGAAACGTTACCGAACGGTGTAAAGCATAGTATTATTGAGATGTCAGATGAAGCAATGTTTGATAATACGCAAGAATTCATTGTTCCGGATGGTCATTATTTTTTTATGGGTGATAATAGGGACAATAGTGGTGATAGTCGTGCTGATATAGGTTTCGTACCAAGAGATAATGTATTGGGTAAAGTTTGGTTTATATGGTATTCGCATAATTATTATGCTCCTATGTTATCTGTTTGGAATTGGGGTAATAAGATGCGCTGGGATAGGTTTGGTATGGGGATATAAACAAAGTGTCTAAAATAAAATATAAATTTAGGAATCCTGATTTATTTTTGCTTGCTCTTACGCAGAGTGGGGTTGATTCAGATCATAATAATGAAAGGTTAGAGTTCATAGGGGATAGAGTTCTTGGGTTAAGTGTAGCTTCGTTGTTATACGAAATGTTTCCTAACGAAACGGAAGGTGATTTAGCACGAAGACATGCGACTTTGGTTTCCACTGATACTTTAGCAAAGGTTGCCAAAGATTTAGGTATAGCTGCAGAAATTCGTCATGGTCATATGACTGCCGGAAGAACGAAACATATTTTAGCAGATGCTATGGAAGCGGTTTTGGGGGCGATATTTTTAGATGGTGGTTTTGAAGAAGCGAACAAAGTCGTTGTTGATATATGGGCTAATTTAGCAAAAGCGGAAGTAGCCGTACCGAAAGATTTTAAAACTGCGTTACAGGAGTTTGTGCAGAAAAATTCGAAAGGAGAATTACCTATATATGAGATGATAGAAGAAATTGGTGCTGCGCATAATCCTATTTTTACCGTTAAGGTTAGTGCTATGGGTAGTTGTGCTATAGGTAAGGGGGCGTCAAAGAAACAGGCAAGTTTAGTTGCAGCAGAAGAGTTGCTAAAAATTCTTGCAATTTGAAGATTTGGCAGATAAAATCTGCAAGTAATTAAAGGATAAAATAATGTTTTCTATTTTATTGGTATTATTAATAATCGTTGCAGTATTTATGATATGTTTGATTTTATTACAGAAGTCAGAAGGTAGTGGAATGTCTGGTTCAGCTGCTGCGTCTATGTTTGGGGGGGCGTTAACGGGGGCAGCTGCCGGTAATTTTTTAACGCGTGCAACGGCATGGTTGGCAACGATATTTTTTGTTTTGTGTGCGGCTTTGGCATTAGTTGCGTCAAAATCAGATATGTCACGCCAACAGAGTGATTTGCGTCAGGAAATAATAAAGCAAGAATCTGCTGATATGAATACGGTATCAGAAATACCTGAACAGAAAGATGCATTAAAAACAGACTTATAAAAAACGCCTAAAAGGCGTTTTTATTTTTTAGAATTTTTTTTAGTAGATTTTTTCTTTTTTACTGATGCAATTTTTTTTTCAGTTGTTTCTTTTTCTTTCGCAATAGTTTTTTTTAAAGAAAATTCTTTTTTTATTTCTTTATATAAAATAACAGCACATATATAGGCCACTAAAGCACTTACAGCAGTTATTATACCAGGAATTAGACCATCAGAAAAATATGCAAAAAAAATGATAGCAATTGCAAATATTATAGCGTAACCAAGATTTTTACCAAGTACATTTAATAGTTTTTCAAAAAAATTCATTTTAGTTTCCTTTTTTTGTATGCAAATATTATATCATATTTCAGGTAAAAAATCCATAAAAAAAGACCGCAGAAACGGTCTTTGATATTATAATATTACTTGTCCACCTAATCTTGCGGTACGTGGAATGGGGCCAAAAGAAGAGCGCGGACTTACATAAATATTTCCTGTTACTGTAAAATCACCACAAAATTGTAACATATTAACGTCTCGTAAAAATAAATTTCCTTCTATACGAATGTTGCAAGGTAATATATATTTACGCATGTTTTGAATGTACAAATTGCCTTTAATGGTATCACCATTTTTTAATGTATTGGTAGCATTGTAGCTATCAATAATTAGATCTCCATATATAGTAGTATTTTTACGGGCAATATGATCTTTTAAAATTGTACATTTTTTGTTCGGGTTATCAATAGTTGAATCAGTAAATTTATTTGTAAAAGGATCCTTTTTTAACGGTAAAGATGCTATCAAATTTTTACCGGGTTTAAAAGACGGTAAATCCTTTGCCTTTTTTACTTCCTTCTGGTTCTGGGGGGTATTAATAGTTGTTACGTTATTCTTAGTGATAACTATGACTTGTTTTTTATTGCAACAAGTTATATCTAAGATTAACATGGAAAATACAGTAATTATTACACATAATAAAGTTGTGTTGATTAACCCGATAAGGTTTATGTCGCAAATTCTATTCCATATATGTCTTAGACCACTATTGATATAGCTAAAAAATTTTTTTATATTAGTTTTAATCTTTGAGTAGAAAGATTTATTTGCTTTTTGTAAATTTTTTTTATTTTTTGTCTTAGCTTTTTTCTTTTCTACACGTAAAGCGGCAATCCTCATTTTTAGTTTTTTGAACATGCTGACCTCTTTTCTTTATTTATAAACATTATGTTCTAAAAAAAGTATTTGTCAAGTATTTTTGTCAATGTTTTTGTCAATTTATTTAGTGACTAGTTAATTTGACTGATTTTATAATTTAATGTAAGATGTAGCGTATGATCTTTATAAGATTTTTATTAGTTTTTTTTATATTAGGCGGTTGTGTAAACAGTTGGCAGGCACCAGATAGTTTTATATATATGCCGGTTAATTGCGGTGCATATACTATTGCTACTTGGCAGAAAATCAGTAATCCAAATGATATTGTTCATATTTATATAGAAGGTGACGGTCATGCATTTGATTCACGGGGGTATCCTACTGATGATCCTACTCCTCGTGGAAAGTTTTTGAGAGACATTGCTATTTCTGATACTGCACCAAATGTTGTATATATGGCTAGACCCTGTCAATTTATAATGTCTGATTCCTGTACAAAAAGTGACTGGACAGACGGTCGTTTCAGTCAGAAAATTATAGATTCTGTGGCAATTGCAGTAAAAGAAGTTTCAAAAGGACAACCTGTAATTCTTATAGGCTATTCAGGTGGGGCATTAGTTTCTGGGCTTATAATAAACACAAAACCAGAAATAAAAGTAAAAAAATGGGTGACGATAGCAGGAGTACTGAATCATTCAGATTGGACAGATTTTTTCGGTGATAGCAAACTTTCACAATCTATGGATTTAGACGAATTACCTAATGTTCCTCAAGTTCATTATGCTGCGAAAAATGACGAAATAGTACCGATAGAATTAACAAATAAATGGGTAAAGAGTGAAAAATTGGTTGTTATACCAGATGCGTCGCATGATAGTTTTGAGGGTTTGAAAATAGATTTTTCATATTGAAACATAAATATTTTTAATATATATGGTTGTATATGCTCATGAGTAAAATAAATATAGTTCCTATTTTTAATCAGTCGTCTTTAAATATATGGTACGATTTTTTACGTATTCGTGTGTCTGCGATGAAATACGTATATAATTATAAAATTTCAAATGAAGAAAAAGAACTTGTTTTGAAAGAGTTTAAATCGTATTGGTTGCATAGAGCTTTTAATTTTGCATTTGGGGCATATAATAAATCGGATATGATCGGGTTTGTTAAAGGCTATATAGAGCACGGTTTAGTAAATATAGAACACGTATATATTTTACCGAAATATATGTCACGAGGGATTGGATCACAATTGTTAAAAAAGGTGGAAGAAGCAACTAGTTTATGTGCTGATGATATAGAATTAGTTTCTTTTGCAAAAGCTCAGAATTTTTATAAAAGAAATGATTATAAAGTTTTATTTGAAAATAGGTATACCAAGCATATAAATAACATTAAAAAATGTTCAACTTTACCTGTTTTTAAAAGCACGCCAATTATAACGCGTTCTTGCAAACAAATTTTTTCTGGATTTGATGCAAAAGACATAAATGTATCTCATATGCCAATGTTTGTTTATTTGGATGTTGATTCAAAAATAAGTGGTTATGTAATAGGAGAAGATAAAGAAGCAATCAGTATAAATGTTGTTAATAGATGTTCGGATTTTGTTAGAAAAAGATTATTAAAAGAAATAAGTTCTTTTTATAGCAGGTAAAAAAACAAATAAAAATACCCTGATTAAATCAGGGTATTTTTATTACATCATTCCTGGCATTCCACCTGGCATTGGAGAGGCAGGTTTTTCTTCTGGGATTTCAGACATAACGGCACCAGTTGTTAGTAATACCCCTGCGGTGCTTGCTGCAGCCTGAATTGCCGTTTTTACGACTTTTGCTGGGTCAATTATACCGGCTTTCATCATATCTACATATTCTCCGGTTTGTGCATTATAACCAAAATTATAATCTTTTGATTCTAAGATTTTACCGACGACTATTTCTCCGGATACACCGGCATTTTCTGCAATTTGTGCGCATGGAGCAACCAATGTTCTACGGACAATATCTATGCCCACGTTTTGATCCTGATTTTCACCGGATAAATTTTCTAACGAACCGATAGCACGAACCAAAGCGATACCTCCGCCTGCAACGATACCTTCTGCAACCGCAGCGCGTGTAGCCGCCAAAGCATCGTCAACGCGATCTTTCTTTTCTTTTACTTCGACTTCGGTCATGCCACCGACTTTAATAACGGCAACGCCACCGACTAATTTTGCTAAACGTTCTGATAATTTTTCTTTATCGTAGTCGCTGGTACTTGTTGATAAAAGTTTGCGTATTTCATCTGCTCGTGCTGAAATTGCTTTTTTATCTCCACCACCTTGAGCCAATAGGGTAGAATCTTTGCTTACGACTACTTTTTTTGCGGTACCCAGAACATCTGCAGTTATATTTTCAAACGTCATGCCCATATCGTCGGATACGACGGTTGCTCCTGTAACTGCGGCGATATCTTTAAGCATTTCTTTACGTCTATCACCAAAACCTGGTGCTTTTACTGCACAAACTTTTAAACCTCCGCGGAGTTTATTTAATACCAAAGTTGCCAGAGCTTCTGACTCAACGTCTTCAGCAATTATCAATAATGGTCTACCAGATTGTGCGATAGGTTCCAATATAGGTAGAAGCGCCTGCAGACCCGTAATTTTCTTTTCGGAAACTAATATTTGAGCACCATCTAATTCCGCCAACATTTTCTCACTATTAGTTACGAAATATGGAGACATAAAACCCTGATCAAATTGCATGCCTTCTACAACATCGATTTCTGTTTCTAAACCTTTGGCTTCTTCAACAGTAATGACACCTTCTTTACCTACTTTTTCCATAGCACCGGCTATTTTTTCACCTATTTCATGATCATTATTTGCAGAAATGGTTGCAACTTGTGCAATTTCTGCGCTATCTTTGACAGGTCTTGCATGTTTTTCTATATCTTTAACGACAGCGGTCGTTGCTAAATCTATACCGCGTTTAATATCCATTGGATTCATACCAGCAGCAATTACTCTACGCCCTTCGCGTATAAGTTTCTGGGCTAATACCGTTGCAGTGGTTGTGCCGTCCCCAGCATCGTCCCCAGCTTTTTTTGCGACTTCCTGAACCATACGAGCACCGATATTTTCTTGCGGATCTTTTAATGAAACGGCTTTAGCCACCGTTACACCATCTTTGGTTGCAACCGGTGCCCCATAAGATTTTTCAATAACAACGGTACGTCCTTTGGGACCCATAGTAATTTTTACTGCATTTGCTAGTTTATCTACACCTGTTGCTAGTTTATCTGTATCAAAAACTATTTCTTTTGCCATTTTTTAATCCTTTTTATTATTTATCTAATATTCCTAATATATCAGTTTCTTTAATCAGTACGTAGTCTTTGCCGTTAATTTTTACTTCGTTTGCGCTAGACGCCCATTTGGCGAACAAAACAACGTCATTAACTTTTACCGTCATAGGTATACGATCGTCTCCTTCAAAAGCACCTTCACCAACAGCAATGACGCGACCGCGTGAAGGTTTTTCTTTTGCGTTGTCTGGTATGATTATACCGCCCGCTGTTTTATTTTCTTCTTCAATGCGTTCCAATAGAACATAATTATGTAGGGGTTTAAACATATTTGATTCTCCTTAATTTGCTTCTGGAAATAGATATAGTGCGATAGATTTCGTTTTCAAGGCTTGATTTTATACCTTTCATGTAATACTCTATTAATAGATAAAATTAAAGAGGTTTAGATGTACGATAAAAATAATGTATTTGCAAAAATAGTAAGAAATGAAATACCGCGTGAAGCGATTGTAGAGAACGAGTATGCGTTAAGTTTTTATGATATAAACCCTTTATTCGAGAGACATGTTTTGGTTATACCGAAAGGGGAGTATGAAAATTTATTAGATTTCGTTTCAAATGCTTCAGTTGAAGAGCAGGGGGCTTTCTGGGCGTGTTTTAAAGAAACGGCCGATAAATTGGGGGTTTGTGAAAATTTTAATGTTTTGTCCAACGCGGGGGCAGAGGCGCCTTTTGTAAAGCAATCTGTATTTCATTTTCATTTACATTTTGTATCTGGAGCTAAAAAAGACGGTATAAAAAATATCTTGAAATAAAAATGATTTTAAAGTTAAGGGTTATTACCAGAGCTAGAAAAAATTCCATAACAATTGACGATGATGGTACAGTTCGTATTCATACTACTGCTGTACCAGTAAAGGGTCAAGCAAATGCGATTGTAACAGAAATGTTATCCAAACATTATGGAGTTCCCAAAAACAGTATAAAGTTTATTCGTGGTCAAGTATCACACGATAAACTTGTAGAAATTCAATAATTAATAATAATTTTCATTAATTCTTCTGGGGTATTTCCCACATGAATATTGTAATCATGAATATCTTCAATAAAACCGCATTGTTGCATATGAACGAATAGACGTCCGAACGGTCCCCAGAATTTGGATGTATTTAAAAAGAACAGAGGTTTTTTTGATTCACCAATTTGTTGCATTGTCATAATATCCGTTAATTCATTAAGAGTCCCTATTCCGCCAGGTAGTATTATAAATCCGTCGGATAAATCATACATTTTTTGTTTTCGTTCATTTACACCTTCAACGACCATAATTTCTACATCTTTGTGTACGGGTTCCTGCTTTTCTATAACGTTATGCGTAGAAACGCCGACAACGTGAGCACCATTTTCCAGAGCTGCTGTTGCCACAGTTCCCATTAAACCTACGTCCCCCCCACCGAAAACCATATTAATTTTATTTTTTCCAAGCAGTTCGCCTATTTTTTTAGCATCCTGAGCAAATTTTGGGTCGGTACCATACTGATGACCGCAATATACAGCCATAGAATTTAAACTTTGTTTCATTTTTTTATTTTTCCTTTATTTTTGCGAATTATATCATAAAATATTGGAGTTATGAATAAAAACTTTATTAATTTTATGCGTGAATATGAAAATCAGAAACTTGCCGTTGCCGTAAGTGGTGGCGTTGATTCTGTTTGTCTTTTATGTTGGCTTTCAAAGTTTCATAAAGACGTAGTTTGTTTACATGTTAATCATGGTTTGCGGGCAAATGCTGATATAGAAACTGAGTATGTAAAAAAATTATGCGAAAACTTAGGGATAGTTTGTCAAATTTTTTATTGGACGGGTGATAAGCCCATTACTGGATTAGAGGCTGCAGCAAGGGATGCAAGATATAAAATGATGACGGATTTCTGCAAAGAAAATGGAATGGCTGCGTTATTATTAGCTCACCAAGCTGATGATCAGATTGAAACTTTTTTAATGAATCTTGGTCGTGGTAGTGGTTTATACGGTTTGTCTGCGATGAGACCTGTTTCTTGGCGTAACGGAGTAAAACTTATAAGACCTTTATTAAAAGTTCATAGGGCAGAGTTAAAGAAATATTGTGATGATAACGGAATAAAGTATTTTATGGATGAAATGAATGAGGATACGAAATATACGCGTGTTCGCATTCGTAAGAATCGTTATTTATTATCTGAAAAGCTTGGTATTTCAGATGAAAGGATTTTATTAGCAATTGAAAATTTGGGGCGAATTAGAGATACTTTAGATTCAGAAGTGGAAAATTACATTACGCAAGTCCTTGAAGAAAGGGGAGCTTTTTTTTCTGATTCTTTTCTATTTGACCAAGCCCCCGATATTAGATTAAAGTTTCTTGGAACGTTAATTCAGCGTATTGGGGGGGATGAATATCAGCCACGCTTGAATTCTTTATCTGGTGCACTAGATAAGTTAAAGATGGATTGTAAGTTTACGTTAGGTCATTGTACAATTCGTCGTCTGGGTCAGAAAATTTTAATTGTACCTGAAGGTACACGAACAAGCTTTAGGAAAAGACATGGAAGACAAAAGAACTAAGAAAATGCAGATTAAAAATAAGTTTAATAAAAATAAGTGGGACGGATCTTCATTATTTTTGATTGTTTTTGCGGTATTGTTTATTGCGATGATATTTCGTTCTTTTATCGGTGGCACTTCACCTAAGATGTTGATAAACGGTGAAATGGTTTCGCAACCGAAGACTATAGAAATGTCTTTTTCCGACGTATTACGTCGTGCACCAGAAATTCAGACTATGAAGATACGTGGTGATGAAGCTAACGGGGTTTTACGTGACGGAACCGAGTACACCGCAACGATTAAATATGATCCTGAATTACTTTCCAAGATTTCTGAAAATGGTACATCAGTAACAATAGATAATTCAAAAAGTTGGGTTGATTACCTTGGAACGTGGGTACCAATTTTAATGGGTTTATTCTTTATATGGTGGATATTTCGTGGTTTTAAGGCTGGTGCTGGTGGTCTTAGTCGCAGTCTCGCGCAGCAGAATCCGACTAAGATAACTACGGGTAAGACGAAAACCTCGTTTAAAGACGTAGCAGGTATTGATGCGGAAAAGCAAGAGTTAATGGAAATTGTAGATTTCTTAAAGAATAAAGAAAAATTTAAGGAAGTTGGTGCACGTGTACCGCGTGGTATATTATTATCTGGGGAACCTGGGACTGGTAAGACGTTACTTGCGCGTGCCATAGCGGGTGAAGCGAACGTACCGTTTTTTGCTGCATCAGGTAGTGATTTTTCTGGTATTATTGTTGGTCTTGGTGTTGCGAAAATAAAAGAAATTTTTGATATGGCAAAGCGTAATGCGCCATGCATATTATTTATTGATGAAATAGATGCAATTGGTCAACGCCGTAGTACTCATTCTTATAACGATCAAGATCGGGAACAGACGTTGAATCAGTTGTTGATAGAAATGGATGGTTTTTCTAATGATACTGGCATAATAGTTATTGGGGCTACGAATAGACCAGATATGTTAGATCCTGCTTTGTTGAGACCTGGGCGTTTTGATCGTCAGGTTTACATTGAACTACCAGATTTATCTGGTCGTAGAGAAATATTAGATTTGTACGCAAAGAAAGTAAAGATAGCATCAGATGTAGATTTGCAAGATTTGGCTCGTGGTACTACGGGTTTTTCTGGTGCAGATTTAGAAAATTTATTGAACGAAGCGGCTTTGCATGCTGTTCGTGGTGGGCGTAAAGAGATTGCACAAGTTGATGTAGAAGAAGCGCGTGATAAGATATTAATGGGGCCTCGTAAAGTCCGTAAGATGCGTCCAGAAGATATAAAACTAACTGCATATCATGAAGCTGGTCACGCATTTGTAAGTATAATGTATGCTGATATTACAGATCCGATTCATAAAGCTACTATAATACCGCGTGGTAGAGCATTAGGTATGGTTCAGCATTTACCGATTGATGATAAGGTATCGATGACGATTGCAGAGGTTAGGGCAAATCTGTCAATTGCATTGGCTGGGCGTGCTGCAGAGGAAGTTTTCTTTGGTGCCGATAAAATAACAACTGGAGCAGAAAGCGACATCGCTATGGCAACAAGATTAACGCGCTATTCAATAACTACAGCAGGTTTGTCACCGAAGGTTGGTTTGGCTGCAATAAATCAAGTTAATAATTTTGGTAATCGTACGGCTTTGGAAAACGCATCAGAAAAAACGGCTGAACTAGTTGATAACGAGGTTCGTAGTTGGTTAGATTTGGCGCATAATGATGCAACAAAGTTGTTATCTAAGAATAAAGAAACAGTAAAAAAATTAGCAGAAGAATTACTTGCGCGTGAAACTTTAACTGGTGATGAGATTAAAGAAATCGTACTTGGTAAAAAAACAAAAACTGTAGACAAAGCTAAGAAAACAGCAATAAAGAAAACTAAAAAATCCGGAAAATAAAATGGAAAAAAATGAACCAAAATTTGAAGTTTTACATATGCCACCAGAAAACACAAATTCTGTGTTGTTAATTCAGGGTGAAGACGCGGTAATATTTGATGCGTGGGGACGTGCGGAAGACTGGGAAAAATTGTTGTCTGATCGTCATTTAAAGTTGCGAGCTATTTATTCAACGCATGGTCATAGTGACCATATATCTGCTGCACCAGATTTAGCTGCGAAATATAATGTGCCTTGGTATCTGAATTCTGGAGACGAAGATCTGATTATGTGGGGCAATGCGTTACTAGATTTTTTTGAAATGCCTCATATAGACTCAGATTATAAGAAACCCAAGGATTTAAGATCGGGGACCCAGAACATATTGCCTAATATTCAGATGCAGGTTATAGAAACGCCGGGGCATTCTGCTGGTGGTGTATCATTTTATTTTCCAGATTTCGGTGTTTTATTAACGGGTGATACATTATTCCGTGATAGTTTTGGTCGGTATGATTTACCTGGTGGTGACGCGAATGCCTTAAGTAAATCTATATCAAAATTATATAAAATGAATTTGCCTGATGAAACTTATGTAGTGCATGGTCATGGTGTGGATTCGACAATAGAGTTATTAAAACAACAAAATCCTTATTTTGTGGAGCATAAATGTTGTTGTGGGGAAGATGGCTGTCATTGTGATGAAGAATGTCATTGTCACGGGCATTGTGATTGCAAATAAAAAAAACGCCAAATGGTGGTTTTTATTTCTGGAAGACAAGGACTCTATTTATTCCTGCTAAGTCTTTTTCGCAGCGAATAAATTTCCAGTTTTCATTTTCAAAAATTTTAAGAACATCTGATTCTTGCCCTATACCGATTTCCAGATATATATTTCCACCGTTTTTTATCCATTTTCTTGCGTTTTTGGCGATTGATTGGTATGCGGCCAGTCCGTTGTTCTTAGCAAACAAAGCCATTGCAGGGTCGTGCATTGCGGCGTCGTTTACGCGCGTGTCACCAGTTGCTATATATGGTGGATTTGAAACAATGATATCAAATTGTTCTTTTATTTTTTTACCAGAGTTAAAATCGTCTTTTATAATTTTTGTTTTTAAGGTCAATTTTAAATCACGCATATTTTTTCGTGCGATTAAAACTGCGTGCCAAGACTTATCTATACCAATTCCAGATGTGCCGTGAATATTTTTTACTAATGCGGCAAGGATGCAACCTGTACCAGTACCGAGATCTAAAATTCTATAATTTTTATTTTCTATGCAGTCAGAAATTACTGCTGTTACAAGTGTTTCTGTATCTGGACGTGGATCCAGAGTATATTTATTTGTGTAAAATTTGAGTCCATAGAACCATTTTTGATGGATTATTTTTGCGACAGGTACCATGTGACGAAGTTGACGGCATATATGCCATAATTTTATTTTGGAAAAATTTTTCGTATTTTCAGTGATTAAGCGTGCAGAGTGTATTCCACCTGCGTTTTTTAAAATTTCAAATGCTTGATTTATGTTCATAAAGCAATTATAATCACACTTATGAAAAAAGCAAAAAATATTATAACTTATAATAGGTTAGTTTATGTAGTCTTAGTACTGGCGATATTGCTTACTTTGGTTGCGATTATTTTAGTAGTTGCTCGTCATGTTGATGTTGAAGTTAAAACAGAAGCAGAGTATAAATCATTAGTTTTGGTAGAATCAGGGGATACTTTATCAAAATTATTAGTAGAACAGGGGTTTAATAATACCGACGTTCTTCAAATTGCAAAAGTTTTAAAATCTGATGCAGATATTTCAAGTTTACGTGCTGATAGTGATAAAATAGAATTTGTACGTTTAGGTGAAAAAGAGCCTGTATCAAAAATTATAGTTATACCGTCTCCGTGGCGTCAGGTAGAACTTACTTGTGATGAAAGCGGTACGTGGAGTTGCAGAAAAATTGATGTAGAAAAAGATACTCGAGTAATGTATAAAGTCGGCGAAATTCTTGACGGGGACAGTTTTTATCTTGCTGGTATTCGTGCAGGAATACCTGCGGGTATTTTAGCAGAAGTATATGATTTATTAGCGTTTGAAATGGACTTTGAACGAGACGTACGGGCAGGTCAGAAGTTTTCTGTTTTATATGAAGAAAATTTTTCTGGGGGGAAGAAAATAGATAATGGTCGTGTTTTGGCTATAGAATTTGAAGCTTTACGTGGTAATGTAAAGATGTATAGATTTAAGAAATCTGATGGTAAGGTTGGTTATTATGATGAAAATGGTAACGGCGCGATAAAATCATTAAAACGAACACCGATAAATAATGCAAAAGTTACAAGTAGTTTTTCAACAAGTAGGAAGCACCCTGTTTTAGGTTATACTCGTGCTCATAAGGGGGTTGATTTTAGAGCATCTACAGGTACACCGATTCCTGCTGCGGGTGCAGGGCGCGTGGTTGCACGTGGTTATAATAATGGGCATGGTAATTACGTGAAGATACGCCATAATGGTTCATATGAAACTTTATATGCACATATGTCTAGGTTTGCTAAGGGGGTAGTCGTTGGTACGAATGTTAAGCAGGGGCAGACGATAGGTTATGTTGGTTCAACTGGTTTATCCACGGGACCTCATTTGCATTATGAAATTATAAAAGATGGTAAACACGTAAATCCTATGACAGTAAAGTTACCGGCAATAAGTAATTTAGGTAAAGAAGATAAAGCTAATTTTATAGAACATAGAAAAGTTTTGGAAGAAGGTATGAGTAAATTAAAAGAAAATCCTAGTTGGTTTATACAATTGTAAAGTTAATTAGGATAGTAAAATCAAGTTTTGATCTTGACTAGATTATTTCTGTTAATTAAACTTATACAAAGTATAAATTAGTAATGATAATGTAAGGGTTGTAGGGGTGTTTTATAATAAAAAAATATTTTTATTTTTATTAGTTTTTCTTGCACATTTTTCTGTATATGGTGCAGCGACAAGATGTATTTATAAACCATATAGTTGTTCTACTCCTTCTAGTAGTATATCAAATGTGTCTGATACAACAATAAATTGTAGTGGGCAGAGTGTGACTGTTATGGGAATGTGTGCGAATCAGCTTGGTGCATCGGGTACGGGTGAAGCGGCAAATCAATTATATATTTCTGTGTCTAATGTAGAACTTAGTAAGTATTGTTGGTGTAAAATGCTAAAACCAGTGGCTTCAAAGTGGATATATTTAAGTGAAAGAACAAATGCTTCTGATTGTATATCTTATTGTACTTCTGCATGTGCTATGGAAATGGTTTTTAATTCTTCTTTCTTAGACACGATGTTCACAAAATTACAATAATATTTTGATTATATATACTATAAATTTAATTTATATATAACGTAAATATGTTAATAGTGTTTTTATCTCTTGACTATTTTTTTCAATTTTTTTACCATAAATTATGATATGATTTTATCATAAAATTAAATAAGAGAGTTATGTAGAAGTGAAAAATAAAAAATTAATAATTTTTTCTATTTTGACTGGTTTCTTATCATTTCATGCGTTTGGTGGTGCTAAAAATTGTTTAACGCGACCTTATTTATGTGATCGTATATCCACAGATATACCATATTCAACAGTTTCTATGTCTTGTGTAACGTCTGATTCTAGAGATGTAACTTATGAGTTGTTGGCTATGTGCGCAAGTCAGAATACAGGAAGTCCAGCAGAAGTGTTAACATTAGATGGTAGTAATCCTAGTGCTAATAATCATTGTTGGTGTAGAATGATCGAACCTGCTGTTTCAAAGTGGCGTTCATTGAAAGCCTATACTGATTATGTAGAATGTGTTAATAATTGTATTAATGATTGTGCATCTTCATATAGATCTAATAGAAATATAGGGCAATTTTTTACGAATATATTATGATTATGAGGAATAGATGAAAAAGCTAATATTTTTTTTAATGTTTTTTTGTTTTATTACAGATTCTTTTTCTGCATCTCTGATTACAGAATGTCCATCTGGTTTCATAGCTGTAGAAGAAGAAGATTATAATATCGTGGATGAAGCGGAAAGTTGTCCAACTGGTACACAAGTAATTTCAGGGTATAATAACAGTTGTATAGATAATTCTGGGTTTGATTGCGTAATGTATGCACCTGCTGACATTCAATATACGGATGAAACAGGTACTTATATATATACCGAGATCTGTCCGTTAAGTGAATAAATAGCACGTTTTCAAAGTAATTATTATTCTCTAATATTTTTATTCGTCACTTAATTTACATTCTATTTTTATTTTTTCTGCATCTTCAATTTGTTTACCTGATACATAAAATACGCATTGTTCAAAGTAAACGTTATCTGGGCACATAAAACATTTTTTTAGTGCACTTTTGGGGTATTGTGTAAAATTTTCTTTGGGCTCACATTTTTTAGTTTTTTTATTAAAAAAGTATAATTCAGGATCGCATTTAGTACAAACAAAATCTTCATTTATACCCTGATAATTTGTCGTGGGGCAATCTACGCAAGTATTTGATTGATAGCTTTCAAAAGCTGATGTACCTTCACATACAAATATACACTCTTCGTTTCTTAATACAGTGTTTTCATTACATTTATCTGGTTTGGTGCATGGTGTTCCTGTTACTTGACCGCAAATATTAATTGTTACTATATAATTACATGTCCCGTTTGTTAATTCTTTGGTTCTAATTGCTTGGTATGCCCATGCAGATGACTCTACGAAAGTTCCTGAACCGCTACCACTACCATTACAGCACCAGTATTTTATACCATCATGTTCAAAATATTCACCATGATAGTACCAATGTTTGCGATTATACTTTCTTGCTTTCTTACCAGAACAGCTTTCTGACTGAGCTCCACAGAACCAAAAAGAATTGATCCCGCTTGTATCGGCATAACATTCTTTTGCGCTATTTGTAAAGAAACTACCCGCAAAAGTTTGATTAATTATAAATATACCACAAAATATTGGTAAAACTATTTTCATTTTTTGTCTCCCGTTTGTTGTAATTATAAAGCCACCAAATATCGGTGGCCGGGGAGTTAGAAAAATCAGTTTATCAATGATTCCCGTTGTTTTTAGGTTTTACCCCTATTTTATTAGCAACAGCTCCCCGACCTTTTTGTCGGGGATATAACGGTGCAATAAACGCCGAAATATCAGATATACGATGTTTTTACACCGGATAAACAAAGGTTTTCTACGACCCCAAACCAACATCCCTGTTAGTTTACTTTTTATTTTATTTTAATTATTAATCATTTGCAATCTTAAATATTATTATTGATAATATTTATATAATAAAATTAATAAGGATCAGCATGGTAAAAAATTTGGGAGTTAATGTTATCAATAAATTACCCGGTACAAAGTTTCAGCATGATGTATGGAAAGCATTATTAAAAATACCATATGGAGAAACGCGTACGTATCAAGAAGTTGCCATAATGGCAGGTCATCCCAAAGCAGTAAGGGCAGTTGCGAATGCAATTGGTAAGAATCCTATTCCACCGGTTATACCATGTCATAGAGTTATTCGTAAGGACGGGAAAATTGGTGGTTATTCAGCATGTGGCGGAATAGAAGAAAAGCGAAGATTATTAATAAAAGAATCCAAAGCCGGCATAAAAAAATAATAATATAGCCCCTCCTTTTTTATTTTTCGTGGGACGTTGTTATATTATGTTTGTCTAAAATATAAATTTTTAAATTCGTCGAATACCAGTAAAATTGGTCATAATTGTAATAAACTATCTTTAAAAGATTATTGTTTTTATACGTTTATTTAATTAGAAAAAAGTTTAATAATTATATAAAAAACATGGCGCGCCCAGAAGGATTCGAACCCTCAACCTTCTGATCCGTAGTCAGATGCTCTATCCAATTGAGCCATGGGCGCAACGGTCTTATATTTTATAAGTTTTTATACAGATTGCAAGCAAAAATATTGTTTTTTATCTTTCGCCTTTTTCATTTTTGCCTATTCCATGATAAAGCATATTAAAATGCTGGCGGCATACAGATTTAAAATTGCTGTCACCCAGTTCAAACTGTTCACCTGCGCGGATAACATTTCCGTTTTTATCAAATCTTAGGTGATGTGTTGCAAGTTTCATACAACCTGGTATTTGACAATTTGATTCCATACAATGCAACTTTGCGCCAACTTCTATTAATCGCTTTGAAGCAGGGAAAATACATTCATTACTGTCAACCATCAGACCATAGCACATAACAATAATGTTTTTATTGTCTGCAATATGTACCAGTTTATCTATATCTGCAGGGCTGAAAAATTGAATTTCATCAACTAATAAAACTTGAGTATTGGGTTGCGGTATAAAAGAGTTTAAATTTTTCAACGATAAAGCAGGGGTTTCTATACCAATTCTGGATACAACTTTTTCGGATGCAAATCTGGAATCAAACTGTGGTTTTATTACTTCAACGGATGTACCATTCCTTTTAAAATTGTATGCAGTTATGATTAATCCTGCAGATTTTGAAGCCCCCATCGTTCCATAATGAAAATGTAAATTTGCCATGCCTTATACCCTTTTTAAACCATTGATTCCAAGCGTTCAATTCGTTTTTCTACAGGTGGGTGCGTTGCCATAAGCGAACTTATAAATTCACGCGGTCCACCAGGATATGCAATACATACTGCGGACATAGATTTTACCTTGTCCAAGCATTCTACGCGTGAATCAGTCGTGATTTTGCGCAGTGCAGAAGCAAGTGCTTTTGGGTTTCTTGTAATTTGAGCCCCTGTTGCGTCTGCCGCATATTCGCGGTTTCTTGATATAGCCATACGTAGAATAGGCGTAATAATCCAGTTAAATACTGCAAAAGCAAGCCATACCATCAGCAAAGCTGCTGCACCCGAATTTTTATTATCGCTGTCATTATTACCGCTAGATAGTGCAACGCGTAAAATTACATCTGCTGCAAAGACGGT
>CALXMZ010000003.1 GCA_944389645.1 uncultured Alphaproteobacteria bacterium | reverse complement strand
TGTGTGTAAGTCCTGTGAGGGATTTAGCTTAACAGTACTAATCGAACCATTGACTTTTTATCTTTTTGTTTGACTTTTTGATAAGTCAGACGTATGCTTGAAGAGTAAGTTCAAAGCATGTTGATTTGAAATGAATTTACGATTGTTCGCTGGATTTAATTCTGGTGATTATAGAGCGGGAGACACCCTCTGTTCCATTCCGAACCAGACAGGGAAACCTCGTATCGCCGATGGTACTTTGGCTTCAGCCACGGAAGAGTAGGTCGTCGCCAGAATTAAATCCAGTCCGACATGGAAACCGAATTTTAACCGCCCAATCGGGCGGTTTTTTCTTTTCTTATAGAATTTGTATTTTTTTGCTGAAGGATAATAGGAAATTATGAAAAAAATAAGACAAGAAAAAACGGCAATGAATAATGCCGCAAATAAAAATAATAAAACTAAAAACATGATTCAAAAAATGATGAACTATGTAAAAATAAAGACGAAATAATTACAGTCCCGCTTATTGCGGGATGTTTTTTTATGCTATAATTTCTATTATGAAGCAAGATAACCTAATTCAATCTTTATTGGATAAAATGCACGCTATGTTTGATAAGGCAGTAGGACCTAATAATCGTAGTGAATATATGCATCAACATAATGTTAGTGGCATAGATTGGCATTTTTCTTTATCTGCTGATGATATAATAAATCAAAAGATTCCACGTGCTGTTGTTGGATGTACTGGTATTGCAAAAGTTTTTTCTAAACTTGCAACTGAGGTGGGGTTAAAACATGTCGTATTAACGATCGCACGTGAAGAAAACCTAAAAGGCGCAGAGCAAGACCGCAAAGAAAACAAAAAAGAACGTGTTATAAGCGGACATCAAATTATTGCTGTATATGATGAAAACGGTAAATTGCGTGCATTTGACCCAGGACGTAAAGAATTAAGATATATTAAATCAGAAATTAAAGCTGGAAATATAATCAAATTTATGTTCAATGGTGAGATTGTCCCCCATCGTATTACTACTATTTTAACTCCACAAGAATTTGCAAAAGTGAATACTTATAAGAAATTACGTGATTTGTACGTTTATGGAAGTGGTAATAAAAAGCAAGATTTTAAAAAAGGAAAAAACAAACTCACTTTTTGGGAAAATTTGCAAAATTATTTTGTAAAACAAAACGACTAAAACCGCCCTTGTGGCGGTTTTTTCTTGCTCTTTTTATCTCTGGTGCTATGCTGAATTTTCTAAGAAGGTGTTTTTATGTTGAAAAAAATTGTTTCTTATGAAAATAAAATGGGTAATGTTTATTTATTGAAAGAAACAAATGGTTTTTCTGTCTTGATGGAAAAGGTTATTTGTGCAGGTCATTTTCGCTGTAAAGCTTTTACAACAGAAAATTATGAAATAGCAATAGATAAATACAAAGAATGTATAGAATTATTAAATGGGCGTAATCCTGTATGTATGTGTGTTTCTAATCCAAATCGTCGTCGTAGGTGTACTGCTAAGAATTGCCCTAAAAAGTTAGGCGGTGCAGATTATTGGAGATTATTCCGTGAAGCATGCTTATTCAGAACAAGATAGTTAAGAAGTTTTTTATGGATCCAATTATAAGTTCTTATAATAATAACTCGGTGGAAATCGTATTATTCAAAAACGAAGATGCTTCTTTTTGTGTATTAAGAAGAATTACACACAATATGGGTAGTTCGAATTTTTATAAATTTAAATCTTGGAATTATACGGATTTTGATTTTGCGGTGGCAAAATATACGGACTGTATAGATATAGCAAATGGAAAGCCTGCTAGATGCAATTGCTGTTTTTACTCAAAGAATATTCGTAGGTGTAAAGCTAAACAGTGCCCTAAAAAGTTGGGCGGCGCAGATTATTGGAGAATATTCCGCGAATCGTGTTTATATAGAACAAGATAATACGATTTTTTATAATATATTTGCTATAAAGGAAGGATAGCAAAATGGCAAAAGAAAATATTACGAAAAATTTTAAACAGGGAATTAAGAATGTTAATTCTATGGCCAATGTTTTGTCTCAGACAATCGCTATGACTACAAGTGGCTGGAATAAAGCGGTTATAGGTAATAATTTTGATGTCATTGTTAAAGAAGCAACTAGTGATTGGGAAGCAGTCGCAACAAATCTTCTGATAGCAAAAGACCATAAAGACAGACTTGTTATGTTGGATACTGTAAACCAAGGTGGAAAAAATTATATGGTTTTAACATATCCTGCGCGTAAAGAAAAAGCGCAACAACTTCTGCAAGAAAGATTAAAAAATTATCAAATGGGTATTAGCCCCTTGATTTTCGGAACAGAAGAAGAATTAGAAATTGCGAAAGAACGCTTGATACGACAAAACGTTAATTCAAGATAAATATGTAATAAATAAAAATCCGCCATTATGGCGGTTTTTTATTGCCTTTATTTGTTAGTAGTATATTCTTTTATGTATGATTTTGGGGCGTAGTTTCTTTTTACAAAATCCGATGGACGCAGCAAAACAACTTGTTGGTGCGTATTTGTGTTGCAGGTTGCAAGATAATTCAATGTTTCGTGCGCGTATTTGTGAACTAGAATTGTATACAGAAGACGAAAAAGGCTGTCATGCGTTTTGCGGTAAGTGTACCGCGCGAAACGACGCTATGTTTTTGTCTGGTGGATATACTTATGTTTATCTTTGCTATGGTATGTATAATATGCTGA
>CALXMZ010000002.1 GCA_944389645.1 uncultured Alphaproteobacteria bacterium | reverse complement strand
TGTGTCTAAAAATGTGACAATTTCTAGTAATGCTACACCTGTTCGGTTGTAATCCGCAAATGATTTTGTTGGATGTACATCATGTTTTAATTTACCTGCATCTTGTTCCAAATGTGCACGTTCAATCAAAATCTTTTTAGGTTTACCGTCATCTCCTATAATTTCGACCCAACCACGACCTACAACTGGTGGTTCTTCGGCTGGTTGTGAAATCTGGTAACCTTGCGGCAGGTCAGGGTAAAAATATTGTTTACGTGCAAACTTACTTTTTCTAGATATTTCTGCATTTAACCCTAATCCCATTTTAATAGCCTGTTCCACGCAGAATTCATTTAATACAGGAAGCATACCTGGCATAGCCGCGTCTACCATAGATACCTGAGTGTTTGGCGCAACGGTTGGATTATAATCGGCAGATGCACCGCTAAAAAGCTTGCTGTTAGATAGAACTTCTAGATGCGTTTCTAGCCCTATTACTAATTCCCAATCTGTTGTTTTGCCTTTTATCGTAAACATTTTTATTTTTCCTTGCTTTTTTTATTTAAGTATCTTATCATTCGTTCCGCGTTGGCTAGATAGCTCAGTTGGTAGAGCAAGGGACTGAAAATCCCTGTGTCAGTGGTTCGATTCCACTTCTAGCCACCACTTTTTTTAGACCTTTGGGTCTTTTTTTATTTCCCCATTACTTTTGTCGGTCTGTTATCTATACCTGCAAATTGCTCGATATGCTTTGCTAGTTGTAGAACTTTCAAATCATCAAAGCGTTTCCCAACAACTTGCATCCCAAGTGGTAACCCATTTTCTGCCAGCCCACACGGTACACTGCAAGCAGGAATACCAGCCAAATTCATCGCTACTGTAAATAAATCAAGTGCATAGTATTCAAGTGGCGTTAAATCAGAATCAAGTGGCATAGCCGTACCTGCACCTGATGGGCATAGTATTAAATCGCATTGTTCAAATGCTTTATTGAAACTATCTGCAATCATACGACGTACTCGCGCGGCCTGCATGAAATATACTTCATACGATTCGCTGGATAATACAGCGGTACCCACTATCATACGACGCTGTACCTCTTCACCAAAACCTGCGGCGCGTGTTTTTTTGTATGTATCTATTAAATTTTCGCCTTCTATACGCAAACCGTATCTCATACCGTCATAGCGCGCCAAGTTAGAAGATGCTTCTGCCGGAGCAATTATATAATAAGCTGCTAATGCATCCAGTATGTTCGGAATAGAAACTTCAACTATTTCTGCACCGATAGACTTTAGGTTTTCAACACGCATATTAAATAGTCGTTTCATATCTGCAGATATTTCAACGTCTGCAAATTCTTTTATTATACCGACACGCAGTTTTTTCCCGTCACCTAATATAGGAGATAGGGGTACTGTTGCATTAAAGCCTTTATCACTGCTTGTGGAATCTTTTGGGTCGTGTCCTGCCATAGCAGATAATAATAATGCAGCATCATCAACCGTCCTTGCAATAGGACCAGGTGTGTCTAAACTAGATGCAAATGCGACGCATCCCCAACGGCTGCATAACCCGTATGTTGGTTTCATCCCAATCAACCCTGTTATTGCAGAAGGAAAACGAATCGAACCACCTGTGTCTGTTCCTGTACCGCCAATCGCTAAACCAGATGCAATCGCACTTGTTGCGCCACCAGAAGAACCACCCGCAGTTAATCTTTTTTCCATTTGCCATGGATTAACAGGTGCACCAAAATAACTTGTTTTGCTGAATGTACCCATAGCAAATTCATCAAGGTTTGTTTTCCCTAATAATACAGTACCTACATCTATAAATTTCTGGGATACAGTCGATTCGTATTCTGGTACAAAATTTTCCAGCATGCGCGATGCTGCCGTTGTTCTGATACCGCGCGTTGCAAATAAATCTTTCATACCAATTGGAATGCCGTCCAAGGGTAGGGCAGTACCTGCTGCGTAACGTGCATCAGATGCAGCAGCGTCCGCCATAGCACGTTCTGGTGTGATAGTTATATAGCAATTTAATTCTTTGCCGTATTTTTCAATTCTGTCTAAGTATGCACGGGTTAGTTCAACCGCGCTTATTTCACCCGATTTTAATTTCTGTAACGCTTCTGTAATCGTTAGGTCTATCATTTTTATTCACTTTGAGTTATATTAATTATTCATCCATGACTTTGGGTACAGCAAAGTATCCACGTGAAACACCTGCGTTGTCCGGATCATTTGCTAAAACTAAATCCCTGATGTTCCCATCTGTGACAACGTCTGCACGTTTTGGTAATTTATGTTCTGCCGGATTTAGCATGGGGGCAATATCTGTGGTGTCAATTTTTTGTAACTTATCTAGCCATTCTATTACAGAGTCAATATTCATTTTTTCGAGTTTTTCTTCTGAAATATCAATTCTTATCAAATCTGCAAATTTATGTAATTGTTGCTTGCTAAATGCCATTTCTAATCCTATTCTACTTTTATGAAAATAAACAAAGAGGATTATACTATGATTTTGCCAGATTTCAAGGATTTTCCAAGAAAAGGACGTGTTTTAGGTATTGACTGGGGATCCAAAAGAACCGGTGTTGCAATTTCTGATGATACACGTAATTTCTTTTTTGCTCGTGAACCAATTGTTGCTTCTAGGATAAAGCCTTCAATAGCAAAGCAAATTGCTGACTTAGCAAAATCAGAAAATGTAGTTGGTATTATTTTTGGTTTGCCTTTATATTCAGATGGGAAAGAATCTGAAACTTCCAAGTTAGTTCGTACGTGTGCCACGGAAACGTGCACATACATCGATTTACCAATAGCGTTTATTGAAGAAAATTTAACAAGTGTTTTTGCTCAGGAAAATATGGGAAAAGTGCGAGTTTCTAATATAAAACAAAATTTGGATTCAGAATCTGCACGATTGATTCTTGAAAATGCTATTGCTTTATTAAATAGATTAAAATAATGTTTAACAAACAAAAAACGCAGAAACAGTGCATATAGCACCGTTTTTTGTTTTGTTATTCTTCTCTTTTATTAGGTATTTTACCGTCTGCAGATAGTAATACAGCAATCCAGCGTGTAGAATCAAATTGTGCAGTTATAATGAAGGTTGCTACTAATAATGGTACACTGAAAAACATCCCTGCAATTCCCCATATCATACCCCAAAATACTAAATTAATTAATATGGCAAGTGTTGAAAGATTTAACGTTTTTCCAGTGAATTTTGGTTCTAAGATATTACCAAATATTATTTGTAAGCCGATAAGACCTATGGCGGTTAGTATTGGTTGATGTAAAGATGGTGCTGTAATCAAAGAAAATATAATAGGTAATCCACATGCAACAATTGCACCTATTGTTGGAATATAACTTGTTATAAATACTATAAATGCCCATATGCCGGCAAATTCTACACCTATCATTTGTAGCCAGAAATAAGATAAAATACCTGTAATTCCTGATAATAATGTTTTCATAAATAAATATTTCTTCATATTATTATCAATACTATCTAATATGTATCTCATTTTCTTTGACTGCGTTTTATTTGGAAATAATACAGCAAACTTTTTGTTGAAAGTGCTTTGTTCTATAAACATAAAAAGCATGTATATCAAAATCATACCAGCAGATGTTACAAGGTTTGCTGCAGAAGCACCTATGTTAGTTGCTATATTTGCTATATTCGGTATCATGCTTGCATCAAAATGTATTCCAAGCGATTCAGATAAGTAATCTCCAAATAATACCAGTTTGTGTTGTATTAATGGCATTGCACCTATCAATTCTTTGAACATTGGTTGTATTTGCGTCACAAAGAAATAAAGTAGACTACATAAAATTAATGTTGATAAAATATTAGATGCCCAATCAAAAGAACGAGATAAAATAGGGCGGTGTTTTTTATTTTCTTCGGAATTATATGGCATTATTTTTCTAAAATATGAAGAAGTTGCATTTATTAAATACCATAAAAATGTTGCAACTAATAATGGTATTAAAATAGAACGACCTAACCACAGGAAGACTATTAAAGCTGCAAATAAAATTATTCCGTTCATAAAAAATCCTTTTACGTCTTGTATTTATGCATATAGCTCGTTTTTTATTCTGCTACAATTATTTCTGGAACGTCACTAATATTTAAATGTACGTCAGAAATTTGCGCAGTAGTCAAATATGTTGTTAAAAGAATGATAGTTGCTAATATAATTACATTTATAGTTATTGCAAAATACGAATATTTATTAGGTATATCTTTAAGGAATTTCTTTGAACCTTTAATTTTTAACCATATTGCAAATATTGCAGTCGCAACGAATAATAATATTGTTAATTTTAAACTGAAAATAAAACTAGATAAAAATATCAAAATAATAAAAGCAATAACTGTGTTAAATTTCTTATTCAATATCCAATCTGTTAGCTGGTTATACCATTTTGTTTTGATTTTTAATACAGGGTCTTTTTTTTCTGTATCAGTAATAAAATACCCAGGAATCCATAATAAAGTAAAACCGAATGGGAAAGAACTTATGATTTTCCATGGTTTTATACCGAAAGCTCTGCATCTGCGGTATTTCGTGTATAAATTTGATATTAATAATCCTAGTAGATAAGAATAGAAAGTATATGCAAGCGTTGTTATTAATAAGAAAGTAAATTTCCTATTAGCTTCTAACCATAAAAGTTTTAATATGATTCTGTCTGCATTAATTGCAATTATGATGCTAGAAGTTATAATTATGAAAGAAATTAAAAAAGTCTGTAAATTATTTAAAGCTACGAAGCTTTTTCTATCAAGATTTTCATTTGGTAGTTTTTTTATCATAAAAAATGCACTTATTACAAAACCGATTGACAGCAGAGTTATAAATAAGTTGTAAGTAGAAGATGCGTCATTAAAACCGCTATTAGCTAATAAAACAAATATGATACCGATACCGAAAATTAATAATAATAAATATAAAGCAAATTTTAAAGGTTCCCAAAATGTCCAAGATAATAAAGATGCTTTTTTTTGTTTAGTCATAATTTTTATCCTTTGTATTTTTCTATTATAAAGTAATTTTACCTTTGTACAAATTTATTGTTTTGTTTGGGTTAATTAAGTCTGTAAAATTTTTTTGGTGGCTTATGAATAAGAAAGTAGTTTTTTTCATATTTTTAATTGTTTCTGCTATTTGTTTTTGAACGTTTGCATCTGCACCAGAGTCTGGTTCATCTAATATTGCCAGTTTAGGTTGTATCATTTGCAAACGTAATAACATTAGACGTTTTTTTTCACCGCCAGAAAAACCGACATTTATACTTCTATTTAGCCATTCTTTTGGAATATTCAGCATATTTTTAGCATTTTCTAGGTTAGTTAAGAAGTCCCCCATTGCTAATTCTTTACCAGTTTGAAAGTGTACATTAGCAGCGACGGAGTGTTTTAAGAAGCTTAATACTGTTAGCCCTGGAATTTCTGGAACATTTTGAGCCCCAAGAAATATTCCTAATAAAGCTCTTGTTGTTATATTTTCTTTTGTTATATCTTTACCATTGAAAAAAATTTTACCTGAATCTATTTTGTAATTTGGGTTACCTGCTATTGTTTCAACCAGTGTAGATTTTCCAGAACCATTGTGACCAGTTAATAAAAATCTATCGTATTGTTTGACTTTCATATTTATATCTGACAGTAAGATTTTACCGTTAAAAGATACCGTTAAGTTTTTTATTTCTAGTATGTTCATTTTTTACTTCCATGCACTTGGTATTTGAGAATAATCACTTAAACCTGTTGCACCTGAATACATACCTGCAACTTCATTTGTAGTAGCATCAGGCCAATATTCATAAAGTGGTGTACCATCTGGCATTCTTGCAGATGGGCCGGTTAAGCCAGTACATCTAAAAAATGTGGCTGCGAACATGTTAGCAATAGTTTCTTTAGATAAATCGCCAAATAACCCCAAAGGTATTTCACCGGTTAATTTATTACAATATTGAAAAGTTCCGTGAAACATATTTCCTGCAGGCGTTCCTGAGATATTGCCAAACAAATTTTGCGGTATCTCCCCCGTTAAATTACTACAAAGAGCAAAAGTATTATAGAACATATTTGGTGCTGGTGCCCCAGATAAATTACCGAATATACCTTCTGGTATAGATCCCGTTAACCCAGAACAACCCCAAAAAGTGTAAGAATACATAGCTTGTGCAGGTGCACCAGATAAATTACCGAATATACCTTCTGGTATAGAACCAGTTAACCCGGAACATCCAAAAAAAGTAGCTCGAAACATAGATGATGCTGGTGCACCAGATAAATCACCGAATATACCTTCTGGTATAGAACCTGTTAGTCCTGAACAACCAGAAAATGTCCCGTTAAACATAGAAGATGCCGGTGCCCCAGATAAATTACCGAATATACCTTCTGGTATTTCACCAGTTAATCCAGAACAGCCATAAAATGTATTGCTAAACATAGATGTTGCCGGTGCGCCATAAATATTAGCGAATAAGTTTTCTGGTATGGATCCGGTCAATCCTTTACAGCCATAAAAAGTCATATAAAACATAGAAGATGCAGGTTTTCCAGAAATCCCAGCAAATAAGTTTTCTGGTATAGAGCCGGTTAAGCCCGAACATCCCGAAAAGGTAGCATTAAATATAGAACTTGCTGGAGTACCTGAGATTCCCACAAATAGTTTTTCTGGAATAGATCCAGTTAAGCCCGAACATCCCGAAAAGGTAGCGTAAAACATCCACGCTTGTGGTGCGCCTGAAATCTTTGCAAATAAGTTTTCTGGTATAGATCCAGTTAACCCTTTACAGCCATAAAATGTATTGTTAAACATAGACCCTGCTGGCGCGCCTGAAATTCCGGCAAATAAACCCTCTGGGATAGCTGTTAATCCCGTACATCCATAAAAAGTCATATAAAACATAGAAGATGCAGGTGCGCCGGAAATTCCAGAAAATAAATTTTCAGGTATAGATCCGGTTAAACCTTTACAACCATAAAATGTGGAGTTAAACATAGAAGATGCAGGTGCGCCAGAAATTCCAGAAAATAAATTTTCAGGTATAGATCCGGTTAAACCAGAACAACCAGAAAATGTTGATGAAAACATGGCTTCTGCTGGTGGACCAGAAATCCCAGCAAATAAATTTTCTGGTATTTCACCAGTTAATCCAGAACAACCAGAAAATGTTGATGTAAACATATATCCTCTTACATTCCCATTAATCCCAGAAAATAATTCTGCGGGTATTTCACCTGTTAAATCACTACATTTATAAAAAGTTTGGTAAAAAGTAGGTGTTAAACCATTTTCTAATGTACCAAATATTTTTCCAAGACTGCCTTCTATCTTTGATATCTTGCCTGTCGGATTTTCTGTTTCTTCACTTGTTGTACAGTTCGCTTTAAATGCGGAGTCAACACCATTTCGATATCCTGTAGCTTTACCACCTAATCTTACTTTATAGTTACCTGCATCTTGTGCATATGTGTGTGAATAACTTACTAGACCTGCACTTGGTTTTTCTATCTTTTCGATAGTACCGTCACCCCATGCTATGTAGAAAGTACCAGCCGCACCAATTGAAAAAGAAAAGGTATTACCATTACCAGATAAAGGCGTCATACTAAAAGATAGGTTAAGGTCTTTTATAAGAGTATCTGCAGCTTGAATTGTAGCAACTGTATCAGCTACATATTTAGTAGCGTAAGAACTGTTACCAT
>CALXMZ010000001.1 GCA_944389645.1 uncultured Alphaproteobacteria bacterium | reverse complement strand
GTATGAAATCTGTGTGATTTCAGAGATGATTTCAGCAGTAATGGTATATATTACTGTGTGTCAAATATGTTTTTTTGTTTTACAACTAGAGCAATTTTCATCCAATTTTGCATAAAAACGGGGTAGAAAATAGATAATAAAAAATCCGCAGAAATCTGCGGAAATTCGTGGCGCGCCCTGCAGGATTCGAACCTGCGACCTGCGGATTAGAAATCCGATGCTCTATCCAGCTGGGCTAAGGGCGCGTTAGATCTTACTTTATAATATTTTTCTATGGATTTCAAGTAACTAACTAATTTTTTCTGTGAAATCGTTCCTGTAGGTTAGAAAAATATTTTGTGATACCTTTTTTTCTAAATAAAAGGAGTCTTTTAATGAAAAAAATTTTCCAATTTATAATTGCTATCATCATATCTTTTATACCAGGATTTATAGGAATGGCTTTCTCGCCAAATGGATCTTCTGATTTATGGTATAATAACTTGGTTAAATCAATGATTACACCTGATGGTTGGGTGTTTGCTACCGTTTGGCCGATTTTATATTTCTTGTTGGGTATCGCTCTGTTCTTAATCATAACTGATAAATCTCGACAGGATAAAATAAAAGCTTATTGGTTGTTTATTACTCAAATGGCCTTAAATGCTTTTTGGTCTTACTTGTTCTTCGGTTTGCAGTTAACTGGTGTAGCTTTGTTAGAGTTAATCGTTTTGTTTGGTATCTCTTTGTGGATGGCTCGTACGTTTTACAGAATTAGACCAAGTGCGTCTTATTTAGTTTGGCCTTATTTAATATGGCAAATATTTGCTATGTTCTTAAACGGTATGATTGTGTTCTTGAATTAAAAAACCACCTTTTTGGTGGTTTTTATATTTTCAAGATTCTTATTTTTGGATCCCCGATATTTAAATATTTTAAACCAAGTTCTTCAACGTAATCTTGACTATAACTTTGAAGTAATTCTATGTGTTTATTAATTGTATCTAGTTTGGCTTGTTCTTGATCTAATTGTACCTGTTCCGCGTTTAATCGCCATATGTTTACTATAAATTTCTGAAGGTTTACTTCACCCCAAAATATTCGGATAAACATAAATGCTGCAAAAATGCTTAGCAATACGCCGATCTTACCGCGAAAACTTCCAGACCAAGCACGACCAATAAAACTAAAGAATTTTTTGATTTTTTCTTTCATAGGTGGCATTATATCACAAATGTTTATAGATAAGCAAATCTTTGGTGCACCTTTAGCAGGAATTTCAGATAAACCATTTAGAAAAATGGTTCGGATGTTTTCACCATCTGCGCCGTTATATACAGAAATGATTTCTTGCCACTCTTTAGTAGAGAAACATAAAAATTGCTTGCGTAATTTCGATAGGTATGACGATGAGGGGTATATAGGTGCACAAATCTTCGGCGCAGATGAGAATTTAATGGCAGAAGCCGCAAAGATACTCCAAGATGCAGGAGCTACATGGATTGATATTAATATGGGCTGCCCCGTTCCAAAAGTAGCAACGCGTAGCGGAGCAGGTGCATATCTTATGCGAGATCATAAACTTGCAGGACGGATTATGAATGCTGTTGTGAAGGCGGTTAAAATACCCGTATCAATTAAAACAAGACTCGGTTGGGATGAAGAGCATAAAGATTGGCAAGATTTAATCCATGTTGCTATAGATAGTGGTATTAGTTTTGCAGCTTTACACGGGCGTACGCGTTCGCAACTATATTTAGGAAAATCAGATTTACCATTAAAACCAGATCTGCCTTTACCAATAGTTGCAAATGGTGATATAAAAAATAAAGATGATGTTAAGCATATGTTTGATTTGGGGTATGATGGCGCAATGATTGGAAGAGCTCTTTTGGGAAGACCTTGGATCTTAGGTGAGTTAAGCGGTGTTTCTAAGAAACCGGATAACGTAGGAAAGGTTGTGTTAAAACATTTAGAGATTATGTTAGAATATTATGGTAATAAAAATGCCATACAGATGTTTCGTAAACATGCGGCTTGGTATTCTGCCGGTATGTCAAATTCTTCAGAATTTAGAATAAAAGTAAACCAAATAACAGATAAGAAAATTTTAAAATCTGTAATTGAAGAATTTTGGAGTTGCTAATTGGATTTATAGATTCTATTATGAAGTATTGTTGTAAGCATAAGGGTATTAACTATGAATGAAAACCATGTCGAAAAATCCATAGAAGAAATGACTGTCGGAGAAATTTTACGTAATGCAAGAACTACGGGGCGTCGTAAACGTGAAATCGCAACTGTGGCAAAACAACTTTGTATAAGAGAAGAGTTCCTGCAGGCTTTAGAAGACGGTAATTATAAGCTAATTCCTGAAGTTGTTTATATATTAGGGTTTGCTCGTAATTATGCTATGGAATTGGGGCTTGATCCAGATGAAATTGTAAATAAATTAAAAATTGAATTGGGATTAATCGCAGATTGTGATGATGATAAAGAACATAATGAAACTAACATGTTTTGTTCTGGAACTAAAACGGATAACAAAAGTGGTAAAAAGAAAATAAAAGATATTTTGAATGTTTTATATAAGTTTGTGCGTAAAAATTGGTTGTGGTGCGTTATCGGTTTTGTCGTTGTTTTATTGTTTGTTGTATTAGCAGTAATTTTTATACCCTCTGAAACGTCACAAAAAGTCAAAGGAAATGAAAGTGTACAAGTCGTTGATAATGTTATGCCTAAATATAATTTAAAAATTAGGGAAAAATTCGGTACAGAAAATGAAGAAAAAGCAAATATAATTCTGCAGGCTAATCAAGAATCTTGGGTTAAAATTGAAGACGATAGAGGAAATACAGTGTTTAGTCGGGTTTTAGTCCCAGGAGATGTGTACTATGTGCCTTCAGAAGATGGGTATAAAGCAACTTTTGGTAATACTGGGGGAATAGATATCTGGGTAAATGGTAAACTTGCACCGAAACAGGGTGAAAATTATGTCAGAAAATCCGGTATTCTTATGTCTGCAGAATCTTTGTTGAAAACTTCAAAAAACGAATAAGAGCTTTTCATTAAGAAAAGTTTTTTACCTATTGTATTGAATTTTATAATAATTTCGCTATATTTCCTAGCATGAGTGGAATAATTAAAATTCGTGGTGCACGCGAAAATAATCTTAAAAATATAGATCTGGACATACCAAAAAATAAATTGGTTGTCTTTACTGGTGTATCCGGTTCGGGTAAGTCTTCTTTGGCCTTTAATACCATTTATGCAGAAGGTCAGCGTAGGTACGTTGAATCTTTATCGTCTTATGCTCGACAATTCTTGGATATGCAGAAAAAACCAGACGTTGACATGATTGAAGGTTTAGCACCTGCTATTTCTATAGAGCAAAAAACTACATCTAAGAACCCTCGTTCTACTGTGGGGACTGTTACAGAAATTTATGACTATCTTCGTTTGCTTTGGGCGCGTATAGGTATACCTCATTCACCTGTAACTGGGTTACCAATTAAATCTCAGACAATAGGCGAGATGGTCGAATGGACGATGAAGATCCCTTCGGAGACAAAAATTTTTATTATGGCACCCCTTGTTCGTGAGCGTAAAGGTGAATATAGAAAGGAAATCGCTTTCTTGGTAAAGCAGGGATACCAGCGCGCGATAATTGATGGTGAATTATATGATTTGTCTGCTGTTCCACCGTTGGATAAAAATAAAAAACATTCAATTTTTGTTATTGTTGATAGACTGCAGATTCCTGCGCAGGGAGTAAAAGAATCAGAACTAGAAGAATTCCGTTCTAGAATGTATGCTTCGTTTGAGGGGGCTTTGCGTTTGGTGCCAGGGTCCGTTTTGGTTAGAAGATTAGATACAAACGAAGATGTTTTATATTCACAGAATTATGCTTGCCCTGTTAGCGGTTTTACTGTACCAAAAATAGAACCTAGGTTGTTTTCTTTTAATGCACCTATGGGGGCATGTAGTGCCTGTGATGGTTTGGGCGTACAATTAAATATGTCGCCAGATTTGGTAATACCAGACCCGTCAAAGTCTATATTAGACGGAGCAATTGCACCTTGGTCCCGTGGGGGAATGTTAAGTCAGTTTGAGCATTTATTAGAGGCTTTACATAAAAAGTATAAAATACCGTTGTCAAAACCATGGCATACTTTAACACCAGAGCAGAAAAATATAATTTTATATGGTAGTGGTGACGAACCCATAAAAATTAATTGGAATGGTTTTATATATGAAAAACCTTATGAAGGCGTTATACCCAATATAGAACGTCGCTGGCGTGAATCCGATTCAGAAGCGACGCGAGCGGAGTTGACAAAATACCAATCAGAGAAACCTTGCCCTGTGTGTCATGGAAAACGTTTAAATATTCAGGCTCTTTGCGTGAAGGTAAATGGCAAAGATATTATGGATGTTTGTGATATGGCCGTTGACGATTCTTTGCGCTGGTTTGTTAATCTACCGAACTGTTTGTCTCAGAAGGATAATGACATAGCCAAAATTATTCTACGTGAAATAACAAGTCGTTTACAATTTTTACAAAACGTCGGATTAGGATATTTGACTCTTTCTAGAATGTCCGGAACGTTATCTGGTGGTGAAGCACAGCGTATAAGGTTGGCTTCGCAAATTGGTAGCGGTTTATCTGGAGTTTTATACGTATTAGATGAACCTTCTATCGGTTTACATCAAAGCGATAATGATAAGCTGTTAGATACTTTAAAAATGTTAAGAGATAAAGATAATACAGTAATCGTTGTAGAGCATGATGAAGATGCAATGCGCGCTGCGGATTTTTTGGTTGATATCGGTCGTGGTGCGGGGGTAAACGGAGGAAATATTGTCGCAGCAGGAAAACCTGCAGATGTGATAAAGTGTAAGGATTCTTTGACGGGTCAGTACTTATCTGGTGCTAGAAAAATAGAGGTTCCTAAAAAACGTCGTGTTGGTAATGGACATGTAATATCAGTATCTGGTGCGTGTGAAAATAACTTACAAAATATTGATGTAGATTTTCCATTGGGTAAATTTATCGCATTAACTGGTGTATCGGGTTCTGGGAAATCTACTTTATTATTGGATACTTTATATCCAGCGTTAATGAGGGCTTTGTACAATTCTAAAATAGAAGCAGGTAAGCACGATATTATTCGGGGCATGGAAAATATTGATAAAGTTGTTGATATAGATCAGTCTCCGATAGGTCGTACACCACGTAGTAACCCTGCAACATATACGGGGGTATTTACCAATATTCGCGATTTTTTTGCGGCTTTACCTGAATCAAAAGCACGTGGTTATAATTCCGGGAGATTTTCTTTCAATGTGAAAGGGGGAAGATGTGAGGCTTGCCAAGGTGACGGTCAGATCAAAATAGAAATGAATTTTTTAGCAGATGTTTACGTTGAATGCGATAAATGTCATGGCGCGCGTTATAATGATGAGACTTTAGCCGTGAAATATAAGGGTAAATCAATAGCCGACGTTTTAAATATGACTGTTGATGAAGCATATAGGTTCTTTATCAATGTACCACAGATCGCACGTAAGTTAGAATTATTAAAAAGAGTCGGGTTAGATTATATCAAACTGGGGCAGAGTTCTTTGGATTTATCTGGTGGAGAGGCACAACGTATAAAATTATCAAAAGAATTAGCAGCTCGTAGTACAGGACAGACAATTTATATTTTGGACGAACCCACGACAGGTTTACATTTTGAGGATATAAAAATGCTTTTATCTGTATTGCACGAGTTGGTTGATCAGGGGAATACCGTTATAGTGATTGAGCATAATTTAGAAGTTATAAAAACTGCTGACTGGATTATTGATTTAGGACCAACAGGCGGAGCTGGGGGAGGTCGTGTAATTGCAGTTGGTACACCAGAACAAGTTTCAGAAAATAAAAATTCTTTGACAGGAAAATATCTAAAAAAGTATCTGGACAAAGGAGTAAAGAGAAAATAATATATTAAAAAAGGAGTAAAAATGTTCGGTTTCGGTAAAAAGAAAACAAAGAAAGTACAGGAAATATCTGAAAATAATGATATAGATGAAAAAGACTTAAAGAAAATGGAAGAAAAAATACCGACTGGTATGAAAGAAAGTGCGCAACGAATGATGTCAGGTCATTTTGATATGAATGATATGCTTGTTCAGTTAAAGCAAATTAAAAAGATGAGCAATTTTAGTGGGTTACTTAAAATGGTTCCTGGTATGTCTAGTGCGGTTTCCGCAATGAAAGAAAAAATCAAAGATGGTAGCGTGGATGCACAGATAAAAATACTTGAAGCCATGACCGCTGAAGAACGTGAAGACCCAGAAAAAATTTTTGCTAATGCGAAAACTCGTATTGCTGAAACGGCTGGTTGTACAGTTCGTGACGTAGAACATATGATAAAACAATATACTAAAATGCGTCAACAAATGGCGATGGTTCAAAAAATGGGAGGAATGGAAGCAGTTATGGAAAAATTAAAAAAACAGGGAAATTAAAAGTTTCTTAAATAAGATGATATTGCATATATTTTATGGATGCTTTTAGTTTGACTGCAAAGTATATTTAATAATTGCTTTTTTAACTTTAAGCATTTTTATCATTATGAAGAATCTTATTTTACTGTTTATGTGTATGGCGAAGAAATATACGTTATATATAATTTATTATAAGAATGAAAATATTAAATAAAAAAATTGCTTCAAAAAAATCTTCGGCAGCTTGGATCCAACGTCAAGCAGTAGATCCTTATGTAGCGCGTGCTCATAAAGATGGTTATAGAGCGCGTGCCGCATATAAACTAATAGAAATTAATGAAAAATTTAAATTTTTAAAAAATGGTCAGGTTATTGTGGATTTAGGAGCTGCACCAGGTTCGTGGAGTCAATATCTTATGCGTGAATTTCCTCGTTCAAAAATTTTTGCAATGGATTTATTGGAAATTAAACCAATACCCGGTGTCGAATTTTATCAGGGTGATTTTACAACAGATAACGCACTTGAATGGTTGGTTAGAAAGCTAAATTTACCGGAAGATGAAATGAAAAATGGTACTGTTGATGTCGTGCTTTCTGATATGGCACCGAATACCGTAGGACATAAAAAAACAGATCATTTAAGACAAATGGTTTTATTAGAATATGCTTTTGATTTTGCAAAACGTGCACTAAAAAAAGGCGGGACTTTCGTCGCAAAGTCTTTTACAGGTGGAACTACTGGTGATCTATTAAAGCAAATAAAGGAAAATTTCGAATCGGTGCATCATATAAAACCACCTGCGTCGCGTAAGGATTCTGTTGAAATGTTTATAGTAGCCTTGGGGTATAAAGGAATTTGAAAAATCCGTTAATGAAACGGATTTTTTATTTATAATTTTCTGCGGCAGATCTTGCCAATTCATCGCATCTTTCATTCATTTCGTTACCGGCGTGACCTTTTACCCATATCCAATGTATTTTTTTAGTTTGTGCTATATTGTCTAATTGTTGCCAAAGTTCTTTGTTCTTTACGGGTTTCTTTGCCGCGGTTTTCCAATTATTATTTTTCCACTGTGATAACCAAATTTGCGTTCCGTTTTTTACATATTGACTATCTGTATGTAATTCTAATTCATCATGATTTTTTGCTGCATTTAGTGCACGAATAACAGCGGTTAATTCCATTCTATTATTTGTCGTGTCTTTTTCCCCACCGCTTCTTTCTACGGTTTCTGTACCATTCGTAGCAATAAATGCCCAACCACCAGGACCGGGATTCCCAAGACAACTACCGTCTGTCCAAATTTTTAACATTTTATATTTCCTTTGGTTTATGATATAATACCATAAAATGATATTTGATGCCAAACAATTGAAAGAAATGTCTAATACAGTTAAAGCACATGCTTTGGACGCTTTGCGATGTGCTGGGTCTGGACATTTCGGTATAGTTTTGGGTGCTGCTGATATAATAACGACTATTTATGCTAATTTTTTACGTCGTGGACAAGATAAATTTATTATGTCTGCGGGGCATGGTAGTATACTTCTTTATTCGGTGTTAAAATTAGCTGGTTATGATATTCAAGATTTAAAGTCTTATAGAAAAATTGGTGGGTTACCGGGACATCCAGAGTTAGGTATAGATGGCGTTTTTGCAACTACTGGTCCATTGGGGCAAGGGGTTGGAAATGCTATAGGAATGGCATTGGCGGCAAAAATAAAGAAATCTGACGAGTATGTTTTTTGCTTGTGTAGCGATGGGGATTTAATGGAAGGTGTTGCTTCAGAATCAATTACTTTTGCTGGTAGATATAAATTAGATAACGTGATTCTATTGTGGGATGATAATGGTATTAGTATAGATGGTAAAGCTTTGACCGATATCGACGTCGCAAAACGTATGCTTGCTGCGGGGTGGAGCGTGTTAAAAGTTCGTGGAAATGATTTTGATAAATTGAATAAAGCGATAAATAAAGCGAAATTAATACATTCACCCGTTTTTATACAATGTGTGACAACTATCGGTCAAGATTCTTCTTTGGCGGGAACGCCCGCTGCGCATGGTTTTGCTTTGTCAGATTCAGAAATTGTAAAATTAATTGAACATTTTATGTCGCCAAACGGTGAAAAATTATGGGGGACTGTTGCAAAAAATGTTTCGGCTAAATATGTTTTAAACCAATTAGAAGTTTGCCCTAAAAATATAAAAGTTCCATCTGTTAATAAAGATATATCGACTCGCGAATTATCCGGAATTTTTCTGCAAGAGTTGATTTCAAACGGGGTGGGTTTAATTGGCGGAAGTGCAGATTTGTCGTCCAGTACGAACGTAAAAACTAAATCACATGTTCTTATATCCCCCCAGAAATTTAACGGTAATTTTATAAATTATGGTGTGCGAGAGCATGCTATGGGAGCAATTATGAATGGTTTGGCTACTGCCGGATTACGACCATATGGTTCTACATTTTTGGTTTTTAGTGATTATATGCGCCCCGCGATTCGTTTAGCTGCTTTGTCAAAGCTCCCTGTGATTTATGTTTTTACGCATGATAGTGTGGCTGTCGGAGCAGATGGACCAACTCATCAGCCTATAGAGCAATTAGCTTCTTTGCGTTTAATGCCTAATTTAAATGTGTTCAGACCATGTAATGCTACAGAAGTTGCTTATGCTTGGTGTAAAGCCATTTCTGAAAATGATAAACCAACGGCAATAGTTTTATCTAGACAGAAAATAAAGCAAATAGAAACTCCGAAAGGTGTGGACTTGTCTTGTGGTGCCTATATAATTCATAAAGCTGAAGCTAACCATGCAAAATTGACGATTGTTGCCACTGGAAGTGAGGTACCATTAGCGGTATCAGTTGCGGAAAAAATAGGAAAAAATGTGCAAGTTGTAAGTATGCTTTCTGTTGAAATGTTCAGAAAACAAGATGAAAAGTATAAAAAACAAATGCTATGCGGGTTCGTTGTAGCAATAGAAGCTTCTTCTTCTTCTCCGTGGTTCGAGTTTGCAGATGCGGTTGTCGGTATAGATACTTTCGGTGTGTCTGGTGACGGTAGTATGGTTTATTCATCTTTAGGGTTTGACGCGGATTTAATCGCAAGTGATATTTTAAAGAAAATAAAAACATTATAAAATGTCTGATTATGAATTTGTTTTGTCTTCGGGAAAAGCTATACCCGTAATTGTTACTACGCGTAGAGGTTTACGTAATATAACTTTGCGCCCCAAAACACAACCTGTATACGAAATACATATATCTAAACCGTGGTTGACACCCGTTTCTGTAGCATTGCGTTTCTTGGAACAGAAACGTAATTGGTGCGAAAGAATTTTTATGAGAATCCCAGAAAAAAAACATATATTTAATGAAGATGTTATAGAATTTCTAGGTAAAAAGGTTTTAATAAAGCATGATTCTACATTTCGTGCAAATAAATTTGTAGAATGTGAAGATGGTAGTTGCGCATTGATTGTAGGTGGTGAAATCGATATGCTGGAACGTAGAGTCAGGGATTTTATAAAGGCAGAATTTTTAGTTTATATAAAACGAATTATAAAGACTACACCAAAAGAGTTTTGGCCTGTTAGAGTTACTATTCGTGATACTTCTTCTCGTTGGGGTAGTTGTTCAACTTCTGGTACGATGTCTTTTTCTTGGCGATTGGCTTTCGCACCAGTAGATGTTATACGATATGTAGTGATGCATGAATTAGCACATAAAAAGCATATGGATCATTCTTCAGATTTCTGGAAACAGGTAGCTGATTTATATGGTTTTGGGGTAGAACGTGCAAAAAGATGGTTAAATCAGCATGGTTCAGAATTATACCAATATTTTTAATCTTGAAATCGGCAAAAAATAACGTAAAATCAAAGCATGATTTATGAAAACTTCATTTTTTTAAAGTGTTATTCTAATGGTGACTGTTTATAGCAATTCACTTGTTTATATGATATAGTTAACATTATGTTTTCATGTCTTTGTAATAAATATAGGAAAATATAAAATGGAATTAAAACCAACAAAAACGTTATCAGGATTTATAGAATTGTTGCCGGTGCAACAACGTTGCTTTGACGAATGCAATAGACGCATGCAAAATGTTTTAAGAAATGCTGGTTTCGTGCACATTGATCTGCCTGCAATTGAAAGAGCAGAGGTTTTAACTGATAAAGAAAATTGGGATGAAATAGAAACTCAGATGTTTTTATTTCAAAAGGGCGATACTAAGATGGGTTTGCGCTATGATGGTACGGTCGGGCTTTCAAGGTATGTGGCTGGAAATATGAATGATTTAATTTTCCCTTTCAGAGCATATCAATTTGCTCGTAATTATCGTGGTGAAAGACCTCAGCGTGGTCGTTATCGTGAGTTCTATCAAATGGATTTAGATATTTTAGGTATTGAAAAATTATCTGAAAATTACGATGCGGAAATCGTTGCAGTTTTAGCGGATGCATATAAATCTATAGAAGAATTCATCGGTTCTGTTAGTATTCGTATTGGAAATCGTAGATTTTGGAACGCGATATTTTCATATTTAAATTTAACAGAAGTTCAACAAAGATCCGCTTTTATATTGATAGATAAAAAAGATAAAATAAAAGATTTTTATGAGGGTTTGATTAAGGAAGTGGGCGAAAAAGCGGCGAAAGAAATAAATAAAGTATTTTCAGAAGGTTATAAGTCTTTCAAAAACAAAACTGACGATATTAATGTTGCTATTGAAGAGATAGATTCATTTATTTCCTTGTTAAATTCTATGGGAATTAGAAATGCTGAAATAGATTTAGGTATTATGCGTGGTCACGCTTATTACACGGGGATAGTCTTTGAATTTTTCTTGGACAAATTCCCTGAATTGGGTGCGGTTGGTGGTGGTGGAAGGTATGAAAATTTAACCTCTAAATTTTCAAAAACAAAAATTATTGGGGTAGGGGCTGCAGTCGGTTTTTCGCGTATGATGGTAGCGTTGTTAGATGAAAATAGAATAAATTTATTTAAATTTGAACGTCCTGTACATACAGCGGTTCTTGTTATGGGAAAAGAGCAGGTATCTTATGCTATGTCTATCTTATCACTTATACGTAATTCTGGGATTTCTGCAATTCCATATCTAGATGTTGATAAAAAATTTAAAAATCAAATTGAATTTGCGGATAAAATGAAGGTAGATTTTAGTATAATTATCGGGGAAAATGAAAGAAATACCAACATGCTAACATTAAAAGATATGCAAACTGGGCAGCAGCATAATATGGATATCTCTGAAACTATAAAATTCTTAAAAACGGTATAAAAGATGGTAATAGAGAAAAAATTAAAAGACATTCAAGCACGTGCCATAGAAATAGAAAAACAGATGAATTCTGGTGACGTCTCTGGTTCAGAATTAACCAAATTATCAAAGGAATATTCTAGACTGTCGGAAATTCTGCCCTTGATAAATGAATATTTTAACGTTTCTAAAGGAATAGCAGATGCGAATGAGATGTTGCATGATCCCGAGTTAAAATCTATAGCATCCCAACAGTTAGTAGATTTAAATCATGCTTTACCTGAAATAGAAAAAAAATTGCAGATTGCGCTTCTTCCGCGTGATGAAGCAGATGATAATAGCGTTATTATGGAAATTCGTGCAGGAGTTGGTGGTGAAGAATCCGCTTTATTTGCTGGTGATTTATATAATCAATATAAGTCTTATGCGTTGCGCCATGGTTGGAAAGTAGATGTTATCGAAGAAAATGCAACTTCTTTACGTGGATACAAAGAAATCGTTTTTAAAATAGATGGTGTCGGTGCGTATGCCAGAATGAAATTTGAATCTGGAATTCACCGCGTTCAGCGCGTACCAGAAACGGAAGCTGGTGGTAGAATTCATACTAGTGCGGCTTCTGTCGCTGTTATGCCAGAGGCTAAGGATATAGATGTTGTCATAGATGAAAAAGATATAAGAATTGATATATTTCGTTCTTCTGGGGCAGGTGGACAGCATGTAAATAAAACTGATAGTGCGATAAGAATAACTCATTTCCCAACTGGAATAGTTGTTACGTGTCAAAATGAACGTAGTCAATTGCAGAATAAAATTTCTGCTATGTCTGTTTTACGTTCAAAAATATACGAAAAACAACGCGAAGAGCAGATGAATGCAAGTAACGCTTCAAGAAGAACCATGGTAGGTTCTGGTGATAGAAGTGAAAAAATAAGAACATATAATTTCCCAGAACAACGTGTTACAGATCACCGAATCAAATTAACTTTGTATAAGCTTGATGATATTTTAGCTGGTGGAGAAGCTTTAGATGAAATGATAGACGCGTTAATTGCAGCAGATCAATTGGAACAACTTGCTAATATAGAATAAAAATCCCCAAGTTTGGGGATTTTTTAAAATATATATTTTAAATTAAAACCGCCATTCCAACCGTATCTTCCACCATCATGACGATTTATGTGAAAAGATATGTTAAATTTGTCTATTGACTTCTCAATACCAATACCGTATTCAGAGTAATTGTTTATATCAAGTTTATCATAATTAATACTGTCTACCATAATATCTCCACCGTTCGTAGACGTGAAGACATATTTAACACCAATATACCCGAACCAACCTTTCCCAACATGTTTTATTGCTCTAAGTGAAGGGGTTATTTCAAAAACATTAAAGTTTTTATTTGATATATTTTCATTGGATATAGATATATAATCTGCAGAGCCTATCCAAGTATAACCCGCATAAAAACCTGGTTGTAACGTAAATGTATCATCAAGTCTTATATTATAAGTCGCGTTTAAAGCTGCACCTGCCCAAGTATTTGCGTATTTATCTGAACCGTAGATGTTTTCAGCGTTGTTATATAGGCTGCCTGCATTAATTGCAAATGATAAATTAAAGTTTTGTATGTTATACCCAGAATAAAAACCTATATACCCACCGTTTTCTTCTATATTAATAAAATCGTTTGTTTGTTGACCACCCGTATACCCACCAAAAAAGCCCCATTCGGATATACCAATACCTAGTTGCGCTTCACCACCCGCAAAACCTAACATAATTAAATCATAGTCAGAATCAAGAACGTCATAATTTTGAAATTTTGTATCTTCATCAAAATGGTTCCAATTTAACCACATGCTATTTAAAACAGGGCGACCGTATTCGTCACCACCATTTCTACCTTTAACATTAACGTCCTTTTCAAAACCATCATCCCCATATTCACCATAAAGATGCATTGTCCCGTATAAGGGCAATCTTCCATATAAATCTTTTGGGTCCTCTTTTTTAGTTCTTTTCTTGTTTCTTAATATGTTAGATTGACCAGATAAAGAGTTTGCTAAACTTCCTTCAAATGTATTGATTGCATTGGTCATTATAGAATGTTGTATAGCCGCAATATTATTAGCGGATAAATAATTTGCATATAAATGTTGAGACGATGCGTCGGCTTCTTTTATATATGTAGATGTAGAAAATAACAAAATAGATGCCAACAAAAACAGTTCTTTTCTCATTTTTTCTCTCTCTTCTAATTTAAATATTTACATCAAAATTCTTTATTATATATTATAGCACATTTTTCCTAGATTTAAAATAAAAACACAATTGTAAATGGATTTTTATTGTTAATTGTACGTTTTTTTATTATATTTCATATATGATAAAGAATGGTTCTGATTTTATTTTGAATAAACCGATAGTTATGGTTGGTTTAATGGGGGCGGGAAAAACAAGCGTTGGCCGTGCTTTATCCAGACAGCTTGGAATACCTTTTATTGATACAGATAAAGAAATAGAAGCTGCGGCAGGTTGTAGTGTTGTAGATATATTTTCTTTATATGGTGAATCAGAGTTTAGGCGTGTTGAACAACGTGTTATTTCTCGGATTTTAAATTCTGCCCCAAGTGTAAAAGTAATTTCTACGGGGGAAGGGGCTTTTATAACCACAGAGGTTAGAAAAGAATTATTAAAAAAAGCCATCACCATATGGTTAAAAGCCGATTTAGATATACTTGTAAAAAGAACAAACTTTCGTGATACAAGACCGCAATTATTAAATGCAGATAGTAGAAAAATATTATCTCAATTAATTAATGAAAGATATCATATTTATGCAAGTGCAGATATAACTGTTGAAACAAAAGATGAAAGTTTAAGAAAGACTTTAAATAAGGTTGTTGAGGCTCTTAATTCGTACATAAAGGAAAAAGAAAAAAATGTCTAAGATCAAAGTGTTAAAAGAATTCAAAGCATTTATAGAACGAGGAAGTGCTATTGATATGGCAGTAGGGATAGTTGTTGGGAGTGTGATGACTGGTTTAGTTAACTCTTTGGTGAAAGATATTATTATGCCACCGATAGGTTGGTTGTTAGGGAATATTGATTTTTCTCAATTTTTTATAGTTTTGTCTGGTGGTCAAACAGGCGTACATTATAATACTGTTGCGGAAGCGCAGGCAGCCGGTGCTACCACTATGAATATAGGCGTTTTTTTGAATTCTGTAGTAAGCTTTTTTATTACTATGTTCGCAATATTTGTTTTTATCAGGTTTATGAACAGAATTCGCGCAAAAAAAGTGGAAACAACAAGAATTTGTCCATATTGCAAAACTTTAATCAATAAAGAGGCTTCAAAATGTCCTAATTGTTGTTCTGCTGTTATACCAGAAAAAATAGCTGTTCAAGAACCAAGTGACCTAGAAAAAAACATAAAACAAATAACAAAAATAACGAAAAAGAAAATAAAAATAACAAAGAAATAAACGAACAAGTTTATTTTTAACTTGAACTAAAAATAGTTGTTTTTTTACTTCTTTTTTATATAAATACATAGAAGGTTATGTATAGTTTTTTTGAGTGGGGTGTGTGTATTATTGTGTGTTGGGGTTGTTAAAAATTTTTTTGTGTGGGGGTATGTTTTTTGTATCTTATGAGTGTGGAAAATAGGAATGTAGATAAAAATTTTGAAAATATAAAAATAACTGAAATTTACTGCTTTTTGCATTTTTTTGTAGAAAATTAGAGTGTGGTTATTCTGTGTGTGAACGGAAGAGAAGGTAGAATAGGGGTGTTAAAAAGGTGTTTTTTATCTGATTTATTGATGTGATAATGTGGAAATTGTGTGTTAGGCTTGTCTTTTAAGGCTTTAGATGGTGTTTGTTGTTGTTTTTAGTTTTTTTTTATATTTTTTACAGAGACTTTTTAAGTGTTTTTTCAGATTTTTTAATGGTGCGGTTGTATTATGATCGTGTGTGTAAGTGTTTTTTATGATACGAAAGCGTTTATATGCATGCTGTGTGAATTAGTTTTAAAGTTTTATAAAGGGATAGATGTTGTTTAGAAGAGGCGTTCTTCATAAATTTTTGCCGGTGTTTCTTGCGCAGTTAATACGTTCTTTTTATATATAGGGGAGCAGTATATAAAAGGCGCATAATGTATATTATGTATACTTTAGGTTTTTGATGTATGTTTTTTTTAGGGTTTTGTTGTTGTTATCTTAGTTGGTGTTTGGGAATAATTTATTTTATTTTTATGATTTAGTTGGTTTTATATTTTTTTGATTACGACGTATTTTGGATTCTCAATTTTTTATAAAAATTAAATTTAATTATTTAATACATAAAATATCTTTTTGTTTTTATTGTTATAAATAAGTTTAATTTATTTGATTGTTTTGTGGTTGCTTTTTAATAGATTTGCCTTTTTATTATATAATAATAATAAACACCAAAACCTGCTCGTCCTATTTTTTGTTGTGCGCCCCGTCCGCCGGCACCACAACCATGTGAACTATCGCCCTTTTATTGTTATATAATTGTTTTTTTTATTGTTTTTTTGCCTCTTTTTTTAAACATTTAAACAACAAAAAATTAGAAATTTCAGGTGGTTACGACGCTTCGTTTTTGAGATAAAAATGGCTTTGTTTTTCTCGCTTTTTTCTCGATTAATTGGGATGTTATTTGTGAAAAACGGCGCTGTGTGATATGTTGCATATTAATATATTTAAGTTTTTCTCATTTTCTATCGTTCTTTGTTAGGTATTATTATTTATTTAGTTACGTATTTTTTTAAAAGCTATTTCTTATTGGCTTTTGTGGATGTTCTTTGGTGATCAAGAAAATTTTAGAAAATTCAGGTGGTTGTGCTACATATTTTGATAAAGATGGCCTCTTTTTTTATAATCGATCAAATTTTTGTGTAAGAAAAAACTTATTGTGACATGTTTACGTTGTTTGTTTAAATAGATTTTTTATTGCTTTTTTTATTAGGGTATTTTTATTTAAATGGCTTTTGGTCATTTTTTTTTGCATAATTTTTTAGTTTTTCTTGGCAATTTTTATAAAAATATAATGTATAATCATATAAATATTAAAGGAATATGATTTTTAAGTTTATCTAAATCCTGACGTCGTTGATATATTAGTGTTTGTTGTATTGGTTCATTCCTTGTGTTTCTAGTATTTTTGGTTATGCGTTTTTCAATAAATTTTATATTATTTAATTGTCGTATTTGTTTTTATTTATGAAATTTTTAAAATTTGAAAAATTCGTTTTCATATTTTTAATATTTTATTTCTGATATATTTGATTTTATTTATATATAAATATATAATTCTTCCATTATGAGATTAGATCAAAAGTTAGTTCTTAGAAATTTCTACCCTACACGAGCGAAAGCAGTTGCTGCTATAAAAAGCGGTTTGGTTTTTGTGAATGGTCGTACCGTGATAAAACCGAGTCAGCAGGTTTCAGAAACGGATGAGATTTTGGCCGGTGCTTTGCCGTATAACTCTGGTCGCGGAAGTTTGAAGTTAGAACATGCTTTAACTTTTTTTAATGTAAATCCAAAGGGTTATGTGTGCCTTGATGTTGGGGCTAGTACCGGTGGTTTTACAGAAGTTTTATTAAATCATGGTGCAAAAAAAGTTTTTGCAGTTGATGTAGGAACGGGGCAGTTAATATCGGATTTGCGCAACGATGTACGTGTTGTTTCTTTGGAACAAACAGATATAAGAAATTTAAAACCTATCG